>JBGSSC010000422.1:0-3507 GCA_041737265.1 Terrimicrobiaceae bacterium
GCGATCAATGGAGCCCTGCCACCCGCTGCGGGATCGATGAGTCTGGAATAAATCAGCACCGCACAAACCACAGATCCCAGAACCGGCACAATCACCGGCACCTCGAATCCTCCCTTTTCTTCGCCCTTGCGCAGCTTGAGCACGATCAATGAGGCATTCATCAAGGAAAAAACCAGCAGCAGCAAGAGACTGGTTGCCGAGGCCAGCTCGGTGATGCCTCCCGAAAACGCCAGCAGGGCAACCACCACGGCCAACAGCACAATGGCCCGATACGGTGTATGCCGCGTCGGATGGACCGCACCGAGGATTTTCGGAAGCAGCCCCTGACGCGACATCCCGTAGACCAAGCGTGAACCCATGATGAAGTTGATCAATGCCGTATTGGCGACGGCAAAAAGGGTGATGCCGGTATAGATATGATGCGGCAACCACGGCGCTGCCGTCTTCGTGATTTGCGCCATGGGAACCCCGTTCTTCGGATCGGCCAGCAGTGCGTATGGCACCACCGAGATCGCTGCCAGGCTCACCAGAACGTAAATGATGGTGGCGCAGCCCACCGCCAGGATAATTCCCCATGGCATCGTCTTCCGCGGATCCTTCACCTCCTCGGCCAGGTTCAGCAAATCCTCGAATCCCACAAAGGCATAAAAGGTCAATACCGCCCCCGAGAGAATCAGCGGTGCCGTGAGCCCACCCGCCTTGGGTGGAGTCTCCAGGTAATCCACCGTTCCAAAATAGGGCACACTCACGGCTATGATGAAAAGCAGCCCTCCCACTTCGATGGCCGTGCATACCATGTTCACCCAAACGCATTCGCGGATGCCGCGCAGGTTCACAAGTGTGAGCACTCCGATGAATGCGAGAAAAATTACCCACAAGGGTGGTGCCCCTCCCACCCCGGCAAACGGCCCGGCCAGCAAGGGCTGAAGGTTTTCCGCAAAAACCCGGCTCCCGGTCGCCATCGACGTGAGGCCGGAGCACACCACCGCCAGCCCGACCACATAGGACAGGAATCTCCACCCATAGGCCCGCTGAGTCACATACGCGGCCCCCGCAGCGCGGGGATACCGCGAAGCCAGCGACGCATACGACAGCCCGGTCAACAGCGCCGCGATCATTGATACCACAAAGGAGAGCCATACCGCATTGCCCAGCAACCCTGCGGCCTTCCCGATCGTCCCATAGATTCCCGCGCCCACCATGTCGCCCACCCCGTAAACCACCAGGGCAAACAACCCGATCGACCTCACCAACCCCGCATTATCCTTCCCCTCGCTCATCGTCCCGCAAAGGTTTCAGCCCAGGTCAAAAATGGCACGGAAAAAGTAGGAAATTACGATTCGCTTTCCTCCATTTTGCGCGGCAAAATCTTCTAATCTGGCTGCGCTGGCAGCCCTTTCTTCCCAGGACTCCTTGCCCTCACCCAACACTCGCCACCGGCCCCAGCCGGATTAGGAATGCTTCTCAACAAAGGGCTCGTGAAGCTTCACCGGGTGAGCGGACTTTTTCTGCAACTTGAGGTTGAGGAATTCAACAAAGACCGAGAAGCCCATGGCAAAGTAGATGTAGCCTTTCGAGATATGCTGGCCGAACCCGTCCGCCATCAGGGTCACACCGATGAGCAGGAGGAAGCTCAGCGCGAGCATTTTTACCGTCGGGTGTCTGTCCACAAAGGCGCTGATCGGCCCGGAGAAAAACATCATGAAAATCACGGCAACGACGACTGCTGCGACCATCACGGGAATGTCGTTCACCATGCCCACGGCAGTGATCACCGAATCCAAGGAAAAGACGATGTCGAGCAAGAGGATCTGAATGATTGTCGCGGTGAAGGAAGCCGCAGCGCGGACCGGACCTCCGTGTTCTCCTCCACCTTCCAGTTTGCCGTGAATTTCATGGGTGCTCTTAGCGACCAGAAACAAGCCGCCGACGATCAAAATCAAATCGCGTCCGCTGATTGGATGCGCAAAGAAGTGAAACAAGGGTGCAGTGAGTTTCACCATCCACGAAATCGAGAGCAGCAGAAGCACTCGCATGACCATCGCCAGCGCAAGGCCGATAATACGTGCTTTCGCCTGTTGTTCCTTCGGGAGCTTCCCGGCAAGAATCGAAATAAAAATGATGTTGTCGATTCCGAGCACAATCTCCAACGCGCACAGCGTTAGAAATGCGATCCACATTTCCGGGTTGGCGAGCCATTCCATGGGGAGGGGGTTTAGCGGCGATATCACGCTGCGACAAGCAGGGAGATTTTCTTTCGGTTTGACGTTTTTCCGTTCTCCGGGCGGGCTTCGAGGTTGATCCCGCTGCCCCCGCGTTGCAAAACGTTCTCATGCGCATTGATATTCCGCACCCTTTCCCATTTGACCCGACGTACGGTTACACTCCCGAGAGCCTGCTGCACGTTCACATGGATGCTCCATCTCCCTCAGACTTCGGGGACTTTTGGAGCGGGCTGAGAGAGAGGGCTCGAACCGTGCCTCTGAACCTTGCTGTGAGCGAGATCGATTCGCCTGACCCAGCCTACCGCCTGTTGCGCGTCGACTATTCGTCATTCCCGGACTATCGGATCGGTGCCTGGGCGATTGTTCCGCGGGACCTTTCCGACGTGCGCTCAGGGCGGATCGTCGGGCATGGCTACGGCGGAAGGGAGGCAGCGGATTGGACGCACGCTCACCCGAGCCGGGCCGTCCTCCTTCCGGTTGCTCCGGGCTTTCACATCTCGGCAGACCCGCGACTTCCTCTCAACGACTGTTGGCAACACGTCATCCACGGCATCGGCTCACCCGGGACGTACATCCTCGGTCCGTGCGCAGCGACTTTCTGGGCCGGGCCGGATGTTTTGTCCGCACTCGTGCCCGGAGTCTCCCTGCGATTTCATTACGTGGGGTGGAGCTTCGGAGGTGGAATCGGAACCCTCATGCTGCCTTGGGAACCACGCTATGAAACCGCCGAAATAGGCCAACCGACGTTTGGCAACCACCCGTTCCGCCTGCGTCACGAATGCGTCGGAAGCGCTGAGGCCGTGCGTCGCCTCTGGCTCGAACGCCCCGGGATCGCACAGACCCTGCAATATTTCGATGCGGTTTTCGCCGCGAGGAACCTCGCCATCCCGGCCGTTTACGCCTGCTCGCAATTCGATCCGTCCGTTCCACCGCCCGGCCAATTCAGTGTCTACAATGCCCACGCCGGACCGAAGCGCCTCTCGCCTTTCACCTCAGGCCACTTCGAGGAAACCATCTCCGACATCATTGCCGAAAACCGGGTGCACGCCATGAATCTGCGCGAACTCCTCGGGCCAGCGATGTCCTGATCGGCTAGCCTGCAAAGTGGGAGCCGGAGCTACCCATGGTAAAATCAGTATTGACTCATTACTTTTTTATAGATTCAGTAAATTTATGCCCATCACCTTAAAAAACGAGGAAGTTGAACAGTTGGCGCGCGAGGTGGCGCGGCTGGGGCAGACGACGTTGACGGATGCCATTGGCACGGCGTTGAAAGCTTGGA
>JBGSSC010000519.1:0-4385 GCA_041737265.1 Terrimicrobiaceae bacterium
GAACAACCGTCTTGAAATTGAAGAGGCGAATGGCCCGGATTGTGGCCTCGTTCGCTTTGAGGTGCTGGTGGCCGATCAGGGTGTCTTCGTCGAGAGCACTGACAAGCCGTGGCAAATAGATCTGCTGCTCGGATCGCCCGAAAACTCCGGCGGCATCCCGGACTTTCCAATCCAATACACAGGACAACAACCGCGTGAGATACGTGGAACCCGACTTCGGTGCGGCGGCCAGGAGCACCCGCGTTTTTGATGGATCAACCCTTGGGGCCATCCATTTTGCAAGAGTGGCGGGGCTGGCGACGTATTCTTTCAGCAGGCTTTTCAGCAGGAGGTGTTTCATGAATTGACTTCGTCCCATTCGGACCCAAGCCCCATGTCCTTAATCCAACGAAGCAAAGCAGACTGGTCCCTGGGGTAACCGGCTTTGAGAATACTCCGGATATCTTCCACATGCTTGGCGGAACCTCCCTCGCGATAAAACAGTAATTTTCCGACGATAACAGAATCCGGTGGGGCAAACCACGCCTCCCCGAAAGGTCCTTGGAGGCGGGTACGGTTCTCCAGCTCCCATCGCGCCAAGAGACTGTTTCCTGGCAGATAACAATCTGCCCGCAAAGCACTGTGCTGGTGAATGATGTTGAAATGCCCCCGGGACTCCCTTTGGATTTCGCTCAAAAGCACTTCCTCGGGAGGAAGATAAAAGTCCTCACTCGGAAACACGTCGTAAAGACGCATCAGATCTGCAGGAGCAAGCGCAATCACAAGATCCATATCAAGGGTCATGCGCGGCCGCCCATAGGCAATGGCAGCAAGCCCTCCCACGATGCAATAGGAAATCTCCACGGACTCCAACCGACTTGTGATCGCCTCAGTCCCCTGCATACCCTGTGAGAAATATCCTGCGGGTCCGCGCTGAAAGCGCCTGCTCAGACCAATCGGGGTGTTGCTTCCGGAGCGCGGCCATCTTGACTTCCCATGCCATGGAATAAAGGTCGCAGGCGATTTCCAGCCGGCGCGCCGGACTCATTTTTCGAATTAGCTCGTCCTGGATTCTTTCCGCAGCGACTTGGTGGATGGAAAGCGACGGCATGCTGCCGCCCTTGGTCATTCGCCCGACCGGACGAGACCCTCTCAAATAACCTCTGTTTGTTGTTTCCATCCGTGGGCGAACTCGCACCACCCGCGCTCCTCAGCGCACGAGAAATTTCAGAATCCAAGGCAGCATCTTCTGCCCTTTGTCCAGCCAATGCCTCAACCGCTCGATCCGGGCCTCGGTCGCTTTGCGCTCCGCTGCCCCCAGTGTCGGAAGCAACTCCTCCATCCGCTTGACGCGCTCACGAGCCCGCTCGATCCGCGGCAAAAGCTCTTCTTTGATAAAAACCGTCGCGAACTTGCTCAATTCGAGATCTGCCACAAAGTGGTCCCTGCGATCACCGCGGGAATAAACCGCCTTGACCGCCCCCAGCCCCCGCAAAAGCTTCAATCCCTGGCTGGCAGCTCCCAGACTGATGTCCAGCCGCCTCATGATCTCATCCATCGGCAACGCCCGGGGGGACACGAAAAGCAGCCCGTAAATCTCCCCGACCGATTTCGGCAACCCGATCAGCTTCAGGAAGTTGATAAACATTTCTATCGCCTCCACCTCCAGCTCGGAAAGCTCTCCCGAATCTGTCACCTTGGGCAAAATTTCAACCATCACAGGCAAGCCTTATCAAGAGCTTCAATCATTTCAAGAAAAAATGAAGCGCAGGATTTTTCGCTGCGAAAAGTCTGTGAGATTCCCTAATCCGGCGGGAACCCGTGCCAAGGGAGGGTTTGTTGGCAATGGGGCCCGTTGCGAAAAGAGTTCCATCGCCGCCGGATTAGAATAATTTTGCTTCGCAAAAAGTTTTGCTCCGCAGGGAAGCCGCCTTCCGCTCCCCATGGACCGAGGTGGGTCACCCCGGTCCGCCCCGAATCCCTCCCGCTGCATTCTTGCATCGAAGAAAATCCCCATTGGGATTTTCCTCCACCTGTCACGCCGAAGCCATTGCGCAGGAGTTAAGTCGAAAGCGACTAATCAGCGGGCGGATGTTGCGGCGGCGCGGGCCTCGCGGAAGGCATGGAGCACGGTGAGGAGCAGACCGAGCGCCTCGTCGGACTTGCCGACGGGATCCCTTGCGCCTGGCAGCCCCACGAGAATTTCCGCAGGTTGAACAGCGGCATCGGGAATGGGCGTAAAAGTGCGCGCATAGCCGGGCCGGATCGGGTTGACCTTCCAACGAAAGGCCTCGTCAGAATCCGCGAGCGCCCGGAGTGTGGCGCTCACGACCTGTCGCTGATGCTCGTCATGAAGCCATGCTTCAACTTCCGCGCCCTGCGATCTCGGATTTTCGCGGAGAAGCACGACGGCGTCATAGGGGTAGCGGCGCATTTCATTTTCCATCACGCGAATGTGGCTGCAACCTGATTCGGCCCAGCATGTCACTCCCTGGCGGCTTTGCTCACCCGTGAGAAAAACCCCCTCGTTGTGTGCCTCGACATTGGCCAGAGGGTATGCCGTCACCTCGAGCCCTGCCGCGAGCGGCGAGCGGGCTTCGACGGCAGCGATCAGCCTCGCAACCGCCAAGGGGGTTGACGTGTCGGTGCCCGTCCAGCCTCCCACCACCAGTACCCGCACCCGGCCAAGCTCACACTCGGGTCCAACAATGTGAAAATACGGAATCATCGACTCACGGATTCCCGCTTGTCCTAGACCGTAGCCGACTGCCAAAGTCGGTGATTCGTCGGCAAGCGCCATGAGGGGCTTGAGGAAATCCTGCAGCTTTGCCCCGTCCTGCGCGAAAGCGTGCCGGAGCTGAATATCGGTTGGGTTTTGCATGGTGGTTCTTCCGGGTTGAGGTTGGAATGCCGACAATCCTGAACATCAAGGAGCGACACCCGAAAGTTAAGCGCTTGCAGCCTCCGCTTCAACCGTTAATGCCCTCCGACCTGCGTTGCATCAAATCCCTGCCTTTTCTTGGACAACCGAGCCGGATTGCCAGTGTGCCACGCCCTTTCCTGGGGGTTACCTCGCCAAATTCCCATTAACTGTACAGCATTTCTCCTTGGTTCGACCTGCCGGGTATTGCGTCATGCCGCCGAAGGCAAAAGCTACGAGCCCCGGCACTACAATCTGGAGGTGATCATCGCAGTGGGCTACCGCGTGAAATCGCCGCGAGGCACCCAATTCCGCCAGTGGGCGACGGCACGGCTGAGCGAAGCGAAGGACAATTTCCGCAAGGTCGACGACATGCGCTGGTATTTCGGCGTCCCGTGCAAGGGCAACGACAACTTCGCTTGGGTGCAACACTTCATCCACTGCATCTGCCGTAGTCTTGGCGAAGGTGAAATCCGACGCGCCTCATCGGGGCCGACCTTGTGGACTGCATGGTTACCCTCGCTCCGATTCAGTCATCTATGCAATTCTCTGTCCACCATTTTCTAAATTAAGCTTTGATTTGGCACGCCTATGGATGCCCAGCAACCGTCATCAATCCTTGCAGCCCAAAAACCTGGCGTCGTCTCAACATCCGTGACAGCAGACCTAGCTGCGGGTGCGACTGTCGGCACACCTGTTGCTGACCCATCAAATTTGCGGAAACGCGCCGAGGTCATCAAGAGCATTGGAAACAACGGATTGGTAGTGGTCGCCGGTGCGGGCGTTTCCCTTCAATCAGTCGGCCATCCAACGTCGTTCAGTGGTGTGGCGGAATGGCCGGGCCTATTGAAACACGGAGTGGAACATTGTTTGAAGCGTCAATTGATCACCTCCGATGAGGCGGAAATTGTTAGGTTGCAGATAAACATTGGCCAAAAGCCCGGCAAGGCTGACTGCCTCATCGAGGCGGCTCAGCGAATCCACGATTGTTTGGGGGATAGTTTGTGAAGTCGATACTTGTGGCTTGAAGATTCGATTGGTCAGTTAAAAGTCACAGACCCTCGGTTGATTCGAGCGATTCAGGGCCTTGGGCGATCCGAAACGCATCGCACTGGTGGCTGCCGATCTGGTGGCGCATTTGATTCCTTCGCCCCCGGATCCAGTCGGGCTACGCCCAACGCTCCTTGTTGTCTGTCTCACTCAGCCCCCTTGCTGAGTTCGGCTCTAGAAGCGCGTTGAGGCGATGGACGGGAAGGTGATGATCGTCTGCATGAGCCGCCGCATACCCACCGGATTTGCAGGAAGAAGCGGTCAAAACCGTTTTGATGCAGCCAGAGTTGCTCTGCTCCGATTGGAATCCCGGATGAAGTCACTTAATTGAGATGTAATCTCAATTGGCATTGACGGGTTGGTATTTCCCGGGCAGATGGAGGATGCGATGATAAAGATCTTCCGGATGGCGGCCATCACCCTGATGGGCTGTTGC
>JBGSSC010000536.1:0-2835 GCA_041737265.1 Terrimicrobiaceae bacterium
GCATCCGCCGCGAAGGCCCCGCGCCGGCTCCGTTGGAAAGCACCCGCATCTTGAATGCCGGGCTTTCAACGCGGTCGGCGCTGAAAGCAACATCTTTGCTTTGAGGAATCACCTCCCACTCGTCCGTGAGAAAGTACCAGCGGCATCCCAGATCGCGAAGCATCGTGTAAACTCCATGGCTGATCCCATTCGTGTCGCGACCCAAAATAAGCAAACGGTCGGGAGTGCTCCTCAGGAGAAAGCTTTCCGGTGGGGCCTGCTCCAACTGCTTGGCCGGCCCGTCATCCCCGGTGAGTTTTGCCCACTCCGACGCCAGTCCTATCACCACGGCAGGGGTTTCGGTGGGCTGAGCGACCATCTTAAATTCCGAGCCGGTCATCTTTTTGAACGAGCTCAGAAGGTCGGCCACGGCCTTCGCTGCCACCGGCCCTGAATCCGGCAGCAAGGCGATGGCGGCTTGTGCTTGACCACCCTTGGCAATCACAAATTCCTCCGAGGCGAGGCACGGGAGCACCCCCAGTGCGAGCAGAGCAATAAAAAGCGGACGGGAAAAGGGGCGCATCATAATTATTTTTGTTCCGCAACGGTCTCTTTGGGCACCAAGAGGTACCGGGGATGTGTGGCCAGATAAGGGGGAATTCCGCTCAGGCGGATCAGAGGCGCTATGCCGCTTACGTTAAGGGTCCAGATGGCGTCGTCCTGCCCCGGACGCACGCGAATCGGAATTCCCTGGGGTGCGTCTTTGGGGACATCCATTTGGGTGACGAGTGAGCCATCGGGAGCATGCACGGTGACTTCTGCGGTGCGGTTCCCCGTTGAGTAGGCTCCGATTCCGAAAGCTTTTGTCCCGCGGGGAACAAAGAAATAAAACCCTCCCGTGGCTCCTCCGCGGTTTTTCTCACCAGCCGAAGCCTGGGCCAGAAGCACATGGGGCGGAGGGTCCCCGGCGAGGTAGGTGGTGGGGCCCGTTACTTGAAACAACCCTTCCTTATCCGTTGGAAGGCTGATGGTGGCCGTTGAGTCGTTCTCATCAAAAAGCAGGTCTCCCTGTGCAATCGGCGTCCCTGTCTGATCCCTGCCCGTGGCAGCGGTGCCATGGTAGACAACACTGTATTGAGGATTTTTTGGCCTGTCGATCTCCAGTTCCAAAGCCGCCTCCTCCCCCGCCTTCTTCAGCACCAGAATGGACGCATTGCGACCCGAGAACAAAGGACGGAATTCCGGCCGCCGCTTTTCAGCCGACAGGTCACGCACATCGCGAAGAGCGACCAGAGGCCCAAAGTCCTTCTCCTCGATCAGGGGAGGATTCCGCTGCTCCTCCAGCTCGATGGCCGTGGGTGGGTTGGGACTTGGCTCCACATGGATTGAGCGGATGCGACAATACTCCGAGGGGTTGTCGCGCCCGCGGAACGTGATCCGGTCGCCGGGCTTGAGTGCCACATTTTCAATCACCTCATCCCGCCAGACATCGCCGAAGGTGCTGTCAAAGTTCCAAACCCTGAGCAGTTGCTCGTTGACCAAAAATTTGGCTTTGCTCACCCCGTCGAACTCGTCGAGGTAGGAAATCGTGACGCGATAAAACCCCTCAGGTCCTTCGAATGTGGTGCTGGCTTCCCCCTCGAGAGGCATGTCGCTGTGCCTGGAAAATTTCATGCTCAGGCACCGGGTGCCAGTGAAGTCCTCCAGAATGTAGGTCTTTATCGCCCACCCGTCCGGAATGCCATCGCCATCGGCATCAGCGAAATCCGGATTTGCAAGCATCGCTGAAGCGGTCAGCAGTGGAAGGCAGAGACTGGTGGCTGGTAAAATCCGGAGTGCCAGCCGGAGCCAGGGACAAAGGGGTGAATGAAGTGTCATGGAAGGTTCGGTTCAACCCGGCATCCGCTTGAGTGGCCACCTGGGAGGCTAGAGATATTCACTTTCCGATGGATTGGCATAAACGTAAAGAACATAAATAAATTTTAAATTGTTTGTATGTTTTTTGTTATGCGTCCAAAGAGGCGCTGGAGTCGGCACCCTTTCGGCCTATAGCGAGCCGGGGACAAGCATCCGGCAAGAAGATTTGGAGAAAACACACATGAAGTCCTCGAGTCCGGCTACGGGTGGTGCAAAAAGCAAGCCCGCTTATTATGCACTCTGGCGCAGATCGGCGAAGTTCCGTCCCGGTTGGTATTTGGATGCAATAGTGAGACGAGGCATGGGCATACTGTTGTTGAGGTGTTAACTCCGGGTGGCTGGATGCTGGTGGATCAATCCTTTGGCATGTGTTTTATCCATGAAGGACAACCTGCCACAGCGTGGGAGGTTGTTCACAAGCCGCAAGTGGCAGACCTATTCGGACCGAGTTACCTCAATAAGTGCCGGGAACTGGAACTCGCGCTGGGGCACGATATTCTGGCCCGCGATTTTAAAATGGCCATTTCCAACAACCCGTTGCTGGGATTTGAGTGCCTGGGCTACTGCAACCATTCGTCAATTCGCTGAGCCCTTTGACGGGATCAGCGCGAACTATTGACCTGCAAACTCTTTGGGAAGCAAAAGAAGCGCTGGATCCGTCGCCAGCCAGGGAGGCACACCGTCCAGCGCAAGGGTTCCGATTTCCTCGCCGGTGTGAAGAGCCCAGATCGCCCCATCACGACCTTCAGGAACGGGCACCAGACATTCCTCCGAAGGTGTGTAGACAACCTCTTCAATCAAATTTCCCTCGGGTGTGGAAAATCTGAGATTGAGAGGTTGTTGCCGGCTGCCACGTTTGGCCTGAACCAGAAACGATCCGGTTCCTGTGGGCACATAAAAATAATAGGGGCTTGGCGGACCGGATAGAGCGGACCCCGT
>JBGSSC010000600.1:0-9428 GCA_041737265.1 Terrimicrobiaceae bacterium
TAATGCCTTGTCACGTTTCCCGAAAAATCCTCCGTGCCCTGGTGCCGCTGTGAGAGTTGTTTTGGATTGTCCAATGACGAATTGCGCTCTCGCGAGAGTGTTCGCTGGAGGCCTGCATCGATTTCGAAACAGTCTCTGCGAAAAGGCGGTGAGTTTGGCTGACCAGTGGAGCAGTGCTTGCGGGTGAGTTCGCTGGGATTAACGTGACTTATTCTATGCCAGAAAGGAATGTTGCCGGGTTGCATCCATTTCCCGATTGGGGTGAGACGGATTGGGTCGGATCGCGCCCACAGGCCACGCCCGAAACCCGGCATTTCTGGGATGGCTGCCGGGAGGGCCGTTTGCTTTTGCAGCGGTGCCGGCAAACAGGGCGGGCTTATTTTCCGCCACGACCGTTCAGTCCTTATACGGGGAGCAGGGATGTCGAGGTTTTCGAAGCCAAGGGGACCGGGTTCTTGTACAGCTATGTGATTCATCACCGTCCGGCGCCCGGATTTGTGTCCCCGTACGCGATTGCCGTGGTCGAACTCACCGAAGGCCCCCGCCTGATGACAAATATTGTCGGCTGCCCTCAGACTCCTGAGGCACTGGTCCTGGACATGGCGGTCGAGGTGGTCTTCCGGCGAATCAGCGATGAAATCTCACTGCCGCTTTTCCGGGAGGTGTCCCGATGAGCCCGGGATCGGTGGCGGTGGCCGGTGCGGCGGAGAGCACGCGGATCGGGGTGGTGCCCGAGATGTCTCAAATCATGCTGCATGCTGATGCGGCCTTGAATGCGATGGAGGATGCGGGATTGCGCCCGGGGGACATCGACGGCTTGGCTTGTGTGGGGATGATGATGCCCCAGCAGATCGCCCATTATTTGGGCATCACCCCGCGTTGGGTGGATGGGACCTGGGTGGGCGGGTGTTCGTTTTTGCTGCATGTCCGGCACGCGGCAGCCGCCATCGCGGCAGGCTACGCAAAGACCATCCTCATCACGCATGGGGAAAGCGGCAGGTCGCGGATCAACGCCGTACCAAGGCCGCCCGAGCCGGAGAGTCTGGCCGGGCAATTCGAGGCTCCTTTCGGAGTGTTGGGACCGGCGACGCAATTCACCATCCCGGCCTTGCGTTACATGAAGGCCACCGGCACGACGGAGGAGCATCTTGCGATGGTTGCCGTGGTGCAGCGCGAGTGGGCGGCTCTCAACCCGCGCGCCATGTTTCGCGATCCGGTGACGGTGGATGAAGTGCTGGCCAGCCGGATGGTGGCGTATCCATTCCGGTTGCTGATGTGCTGCCCGGTGACCGACGGCGGCGGCGCGCTTATCCTGACCTCCGCCGAGCGGGCAAAGGACGGCCCGCAACCACCGGTTTACATCTTGGGAAGCGGGGAAAGCGTCGAGGCCACGATGGTCTCCCAGATGGAGGACTTCACGAGTTCCCGGGCGTTCCGGGTTTCCGGCCGGGCAGCATTCGAAATGGCAGGTATCCGGCATGACGAAGTGGACCATCTGATGATTTACGATGCCTTCGCACACGTTCCGCTTTACGGCCTTGAAGATCTCGGGTTTTGTGAACGCGGTGAAGCCAAAGATTTGATCTGGAATGGAAACACGCGTCCCGGTGGCAAACTGCCCCTCAATACCAATGGCGGAGGGCTGTCCTACACGCACACCGGGCTGTATGGCATGTTTGCCCTGCAGGAAAGCGTTCGGCAAATCCGGGGCACGGCACCGGCGCAGGTGAAAGACGTTCGCATCTCACTTACGCACGGGGTCGGCGGGATGTTCTCGTCTTCCGGCACGATTGTCTTTGGAAAGGAGCAGCCGTGATCGCAAACCCGATGAATCTGACGGGTCGCACCATTGTGGTGACCGGGGCGGCTCAGGGAATTGGCCGCGCCATCGCCACACTCTGCCATGATCTTGGCGCGTCGGTTATTCTCGTGGATCGCAACTCCGAAATCCTCGACGCTACGGCCGGGGAATTCTCCTCCGGGCGCGTGTTGCCGGTGGCGGGTGACGTAACGGATGAAGACTTTGCGCGCGATTGCGTTGAGCGGGCCACCGGACAGTTCGGCGCCATACACGGCCTCGTCAACAATGCGGGCATCACCCGTCCGGCTCTGCTGGAAAAAATGGCACGCTCCGACTGGGAGGCCGTGCTCGGGGTCAACCTCACGGGTTGTTTTGTCATGACCCAGGCTGTCGGCCGACATATGGTCGCACGGGCCAAGGACTTACGGCCCGAGCCCGTGGGAACGACCGGATCGATCGTGAATATTTCCTCGACGGGTGCCAAACGCGGCGCCTTCGGTCAGGCCAACTATTCCTCTGCGAAAGCCGGGCTTTTCGGGTTGACCATGACAACGGCCCTCGAATGGGCAAAACACGGAATCCGCTGCAATTCCGTGGGGTTTGGCACCGTTGTCACCGCCATGACCGAGGTCCTTCGCAGCGAGAAATTTGCCGCGCAGACCTTGGCACGAATCCCTCTGGCGCGTTACGCTGAGCCGGAGGAAGCGGCAACCCTGGTTGCTTTTCTCCTCTCCAATGCAGCCGTTTATATCACCGGAGAAAACGTGACCGTCTCGGGCGGTCTTCACATGCAACCATGAACAAATCCCACCTTCCCCTCGAGGGCATCCGCGTCATCGAAATTGCCCACGCGCTTGCCGGGCCGCTCGCCGGCAACATTTTGGCAGACCTCGGGGCCGATGTGGTCAAGGTCGAAAAACCCGACGGTGGTGACGACGCCCGCCAATGGGGGCCTCCCTTCGGACCCGACGGCGAAATGAGCCTCTACTTTCACGCCCAGAACCGAAACAAACGCGGCGTCACCCTCGACTTGAAAACCCCCGAGGGCGTGGATCGCCTGCATTTCCTTTGCGCGGATGCCGATATCCTGATCCAGACGCTCCGCCCCGGCCTGGTCGAAAAGTACGGAGTGGACGGCAAGACGATGCTCGCGAGGCATCCCCGGCTGATTTACTGCAATGTCTCGGCTTATGGATCCGAAGGTCCCCTTGCGAAACACCCCGGCTTCGACCCGCTTCTTCAGGCCTACGGTGGGATCATGAGCATCACCGGCCATCCTGATGGCGGGCCGACCTTCAACGGGGCATCCATTAACGACAAGGCCACCGGCATGTTCTGCACGATCGGAGCCCTCGCGGCTCTCCACGAACGCGAGCGCACCGGGCGCGGGGCCATTATCGACACCTCCCTTTTCGATTCTGCAGTGCACTGGGTCGAAGGCCCTCTCAACGCCTGCCTGGCCACGGGAAGAGTGCCGACGAAACACGGCACCGGCAGCGCCTACATTGTGCCGTATCAGGTTTTCGAGGCCAGCGACGCAGCGATGGTGATCGCGGCGGGAAATGACCGTTTGTTTGCCTCGTGTGCAAGGATCCTTGGGCATCCGGAATGGTCTGTTGATCCCCGCTTTGAGTCGGCACCCAAGCGCGTCATCCACAAACCCGAGTTGATCCCGCTCATGAAAGCGGCGGTGCGGGGATGGAAACGGGCGGATCTGCTGGCAGCATTCGAAACCGCCGGTGTGCCATGTGCACCGGTGAACGACATCGGCGAGTTGGCCACGTGCGAACAACTCCAGGCGGTGGACATCCTGCAAACCCTGCCCGATGTGGACGTCACGGTCGTCGGACTGCCGATGAAGATCAACGGGGTGCGGCCGAAATCCTCCCGCCCCGCTCCGAAGCTCGGCGAACACAATGGCGAAATCTTTGAAGACGCATTGGAATCAATTTCTGGTCCTTAGCAAATCCCTGATCGCATGACCGGATCGGAGCATTCCCTGGAAAAATTATTGCGCCGTTCCGGATTCAAGGGCGAATGCACCTTTGAGGATACGATGCGGCGCCTGTATTCGACCGATGCATCCGAATACCAGGAAATGCCGGCCGGTGTCGTGTGGCCGCGCGATGCCGATGATGTCGGCCGTTTGATCCGTTTTGCTTTGGACCAGCGGCTCGGGTTGATTCCGCGCACGGCCGGGACTTCGCTGGCAGGGCAGTGTGTCGGCAGCGGTCTGGTCGTTGACCTCTCCCGGCACTTTCGAAGCATCGTCCGCATTGATCCCGCGAATCGCGTGGTGACCGTCGAACCCGGTGTCATTCGCAATGAACTCAACGCGGCACTTGCGGAACACGGACTCTTTTTCGGTCCGGAGACCTCGACGGCCAACCGGGCAATGATGGGCGGGATGCTCGGAAACAATTCCTGCGGATCCAATTCGATTGTCTACGGAAGTGTCCGCGAGCATGTGAAAGGATTGCGCGGGTTTTTCAGCGATGGAAAATTCGGGACAATCGAGCCGCTCGGGCGCGATGCCGTTCGCGAGAAATGTCGCATGGAGGATGTGGAGGGCGGGATTTACCGGAAGTTGGTCGCATTGCTCGGGGAAGGAGCCAACCGGGAGGAAATCCGGCGTGAGTTCCCAAAGCCGGAAATTCCCCGCAGAAATTCCGGGTATGCTCTCGACCTCCTGATGGACTGCGAGATTTTTGATCCCGAATCCGATCGGCTTTTTGATCTTTGTCAACTCGTTGCGGGATCCGAGGGAACCTTGTTCTTTGCGACCGAGATCGATCTGGATTGCGATCCCTTGCCTCCTGCCCGGCAGGCTCTGGTTTGTTGCCATTTTACCAGTGTTGAGGAATCACTGCGTGCCAATCTGGTGGCATTGGAATCCGGTCCGACGGCCTCCGAGTTGATCGACCGCCACATTCTTGAATGCAGCCGGCAAAGCCTCGAACTTGCCCGGAACCGGGATTTTGTATCCGGAGATCCCGCGGCCTTGCTGGTCGTGGAATTCCGGGAAGCAACGGATGCCGAACTCCAAATAAAGACGGCGGGGCTGACCCGGGCTCTAAGGGATCGCGGGATGGGATACGCTTTTCCAATTCTCGAAGGAAAGGAATGTTCGGCGGTGTGGGATCTGCGCCGTGCCGGACAAGCCGTCATCAACCACATGCCGGGCGACAAAAAGCCACGTGAAGTTGCGGAGGACACGGCCGTGGATGTGAGGGATTTGCCGGATTATATCCGCGACTTCAAAGAACTCATGGATCGGCACGGAATCGATTGTGTCTATTACGGACATGCGGCGACGGGCGAACTCCACATGCGTCCCATCTTCAGTCTGCATCACGCGGAGGGAGTCCGGTTGTTCCGCCGTGTTGCGGAGGACGTGGCTGCTCTGGTCAAGAAATACCGGGGTTCATTGAGTGGCGAGCACGGGGATGGGCGGCTGCGCGGCGAATTTTTGCGCTCGATGATCGGAGCCCGCTGCTATGAGATGCTTCGCGAGGTTAAGAGCGCCTTCGATCCGGCCGGGATCTTCAACCCCGGCAAAATTGTTGAAGCACCTCCGATGGACGAGTTTCTGCGGCATCCAATCCACGCGAAGCAAGCTCTGTGGGAAACGGTTTTCGAATGGCCGGAAAATGGAGGACTGCTCGGAGCCGCAGAGAAATGCAACGGGGCCGGGGAGTGCCTCAAGACCCACCGCAGCGGTGGTACGATGTGTCCGAGCTACATGGCCACGCGCCGGGAGGAGGACAGCACGCGCGGACGCGCCAACCTGCTCCGCCACCTCATCACCGACCAGGGGCGTCAGGCTCTGGGCGATTCGGAATTGGCCCGCGTGCTCGATCTCTGCCTGGGTTGCAAGGGCTGTAAATCCGAATGTCCTTCCAGTGTGGACGTCGGGCGTATGAAGGCCGAATTCCTCCAGGAATATCACGACCGGAACGGCACTCCGCTGCGGTCGCGTCTGGTCTCGGAATTCTCCACGGTCAGTCGGCTCGCCCGCCTTGCCCCATGGGCATGGAACGCAATTTTTGGCCATCCCGGTTCCCGGGCATTTGCCAACCGTCTTGCCGGATTCCACCCGGATCGCACCATTCCGCTGGCACCCCAAGAAACCTGGGAGGGCTGGTACCGATCCCGGAACAACGGACGAACTGAATCCACACGCCGGAAAAGCGTCTTTTTGTTCATGGACGAATTCACGAACTATCAGGAGCCTCAGATCGGAGTTCAGGCCGTCGAGCTTTTGGAGGGTTTGGGCTACGAAGTCCGGTGGGTGCAACATCCCGAGAGCGGGCGATCCTCGTTGTCGAAAGGCTTTCTCCGGAAGGCCCGGCGGATTGCCGCGCAAAATGTGAGGCTCTTCCATCCTTTGGTGAGCGGGGAAACTCCACTTGTGGGAATTGAGCCTTCGGCACTGCTGGGATTTCGCGATGAATATCCGTCCCTTCTGAGGGGGGATGAGGCCCGAATGGCCCGCGAACTTGCTCCACATTGTTTGCTTATTGATGAATTCCTTGTGCGGGAAAACGCCGCGGGAAGGATTTCCCAGGATGCTTTTCGCGGGAATAAAACAGTTGTCCGACTCCACGGGCACTGCCACCAGAAGGCTCTCTCCGGGCTCCTTCCCACCATACAGGCCCTCGAATTGGTTCCGGGTCACGACGTGCGTCTCATTGCATCAGGCTGCTGCGGGATGGCCGGCAGCTTCGGATATGAGGCAGACCACTACGATATTTCGATGCAAATCGGCGAGCTGGTGCTCTTCCCGACGGTCAGGGCAGAGCCTGAAACCAGTCTCCTTTGCGCCCCCGGCACTTCGTGCCGTCATCAAATCCACGACGGCACGGGTCGCAGGGCCCTTCACCCGGTCGAAATTCTACACGCGGCCCTGCGGTAGCAAGAGTTCGGGTTGTCTTCCGTCAGCCTACACGGCGACAGAGCGCCGTGGCTACAGGGCGCAGCGCCCGTCTCTTCTGTAGCAACGGCGCTATGTCGCCGTTCTTCGGGCTCACAGGACGCCCGCCCCGGTCCGTCGCCCCGAGCTGACCGTCTTCCCTTAATCTTTTTATCACACCCTCAGCCGAGGTCACTTACCCCACATTTTTCCGGCTGCTTCGAGGTTGTGCAGATCGGGTCGACCGGTCGGGTAAAGGCTGCTGAATTCAACGGTGTCTCCCCGCACGCGCTGCCGTCCGGCGTTGAAGAACCACGGATACAAGTCGCTCGGGCGCCCTCCATCGATCCCGCTCATCGGATCGAGAACGCGTGCACCGGCGCCCATGATGGGAAGCCGGATTTCCACCGACCAGAAATCCGCGCCTTTCTGCACTCCGACGAAGGCGCCCGAACGCCATTCGACCGATCCACCCTCCGCGCGATCCGCCTCGAAAACGGCCCCCGCCGGATTGACGGCAATTTCGTAGTAGGAATGAGTGCCCGTCTCGATAATCAAAGAAACGAAGTCGCCATCAAAAATCTTCGGGTCGTCATTCGCTGTCGTTGGAATCGACAAATTCTCCATGTCCGGCTCCTGGCTAAGGATGGAGACATAAATAAAGTTGTCCTCGCGGATCGCCTGGAACGTGGTTGGAGCGGCTGACTGAGCTCCCGCCACGGATGGCTTGAATCCACTCCGCCGGACATCCGGCCAATACTCCGGCTCGATGACGCCGTCGATTGGGTTGTCGGCCAGACGGAAATCTTTTTGCAAAAGGTTCTTCGAAACGAGGACACGATAAGGACTGTCCAGGTTGCGTTTTTTTCCGAGTGTGGCGATGAGGTTGTTCATCGGCTCGCGCGAATAATCGAGCACTCTCTGGATGCGCTCGGCGTAGGGCGTGCCCTCAGGCGCGGCTGCGCGGGCCTTCTCCAGGAGGTCGAGGGCGGTGCGCAGGGGTTCGATCTCCTGAGTCATCACCGGCCAGTTGGCTTCGGAATACTCAATAAACTCCCGCATCGGTCCGGCTGCGGGGCCGTAATATTTGGTGTAATAGTCGCTTAGCAGGTCCTCGAGGGATTGATCCGCATTCCAGAGCAACTGCATCGTCACGTAGATGTTCAAGTGGTTGACCGCGAATTCGTCCCACGGAAGCGGTCGATCGGGGCGGTGATCGTAGACTTCAACGATTTCGCCCATCGACTTGCCCTTGAGTTCGCGGAGGTCTTCAGCGATGAGCTTTGGAAAGTAGACCGGACGTCCTTGGTTCCCCGGAACGGCGTGAAGATAATATTCGTGGAGAAAAAACATCCCGCTCGGGAGTTTTTTGAGCCACTCCTCCCGGTTGTTTTTCATCTGCTCGTAGTAATCTTTATCACCGAAATTGCTGCGCCACCTTGCCTGAAAGAGCGCAAGGTTCGGGCTCATTGTCTCGATCCCGGTGGGGGGATCAAAGTACGAGCTGTAGGCCAGCCCGGAGACCATTCGATCCGGGTGGCTTTTGTGTAATTCGCGGGCCACGCGGTCGAGGTATCCCCAGACATAGTTGGAAAGCACTCCCCTGGCCCCACGTTCCGGCTCGGCCAACTGTTTGTCGCGGTCGCAAATGAAGTCTCCCGTGCCATCCACGAGGTCTATGCTGACCATCGCCTCGTCATAATGGTCAAACATCGTCCGGAGATATTTGACCTGCATGTCGAAAAGCGCTTTCTGGCCAAGGCTGACGGATCCCTGCCCGCCGCGGTGGTCGGTTGCCGGGACTCCGTCCCGGAGCGCATAGATTTCCGGGTGGAGCTTTTTCATCGCCTCTGTCTCATGAACAAACCGCATGCCGTGGCAGTGTTGGGTCAACCCGATGAGGTCATGGCCGATATTTGTCCGCAGCCGGAGTGCCCAGAGCGCCAGCTCGGTTTTGCCAAAGTATGTGTGATAAAAAGAAATCCGTCGCAGGGCGAAGTCGGGGGTGACCACTTCGTTTTTCGGTGCTGGAAGCTGAATCGAGGCAAGTTGCGGGACGACTTCGCCGATTTCGCCTGGGGCAAACCATCGAACGCCCAGCGATTCAAGAAAGGTGTAAACCGCATTCAATGTGCCGCGGTCATCAATGTCCCAAAGCTCAAGATCCTTGTGGTAGCGCTGGTAGAGGTTGCTCAAATTGCTGGCAAAAGGCAGGCCTGCAATTTTTTCGAACTCCGCATTCACGCGATCGCCTTCACCCCGCTTCCGGCCCCATGGTTCGATGGGCTCGAAATCTTTGTCAGGCCCCAGCAACGCGAGCCAATCCTCACCAACCGCCATGCGAAAGGCACCGTGCCGCAAGCCCTCCGTGGACAATGCCAATTTTTCTGTCGCCGGGCTGATGCCCACGTAAATTGGAATGATGCCCCCGCCGCTGGCTTGATGAACGATGGGCACTCCGGCCCCCGTGATCTTCTTCAAATAAGTCTGCAACTCCTGCGCGGCAAATCGAACCGCTCTGGGCGGGTTCTCCAAAGTTACAATCTCCGAAGCAGCCTGGCCGTCCCTGATCAGGAAACGGGCCTCTGCGACCGGCTCGCCGGACCGCTGAACCGTGGAATCCTTGCAGCCCGGCACCGAGGCAAGGAACAAAGCCGCACCGAGAGCGATCCATGTGCGGTGGTGGATACGATCCTGCGGAGCCGTTTTTTTGAT
>JBGSSC010000638.1:0-5902 GCA_041737265.1 Terrimicrobiaceae bacterium
GAATGCCGGGCCAGATCTGCCATTGGTATTTCAACTTGCGACCAACCGCCCAGTGAATAATGAGCAGCCAAAGCGGTGTGGTGGAAACGATCAGCGCCGCAATTCCAGTTGGCACCCAGCGCATGGCGAGGGACACACCTCCATTGCCAAGCACGTAGAGAAAAATTCCCGAAATGAGGATGCGGGGCAACTCCTTCCGCTTCGGCAATCGGGTCCAACCGCCCGTGATGGTGAGGAGAATTAAGCCGGCCAAGCCCCATCTTAAAGCCACAAAATAGAGCGGCCCGATGGATTGAACGCCCTGCCCGATAAACAGAAAACTTACTCCCCACGCGACGTAAATGATGAAAAACGCGCCGACGATTAGGAATCGGGAAGGCTGACGATGAGTATCGGTCATGAACAATCGAGGCATGGTGAACCGGCAAACGGATTTATCCAACAACACATCCAGGCAAATGCGCTGATTCTTCAAAGTCCGCTTCCCGCGCACCTTCGAAATTCATTGCATAGCATCAACCACAAAAAAACTCGCCCTGGCCGGGCATGGGGCCACCGGTAAGCGTGCCTTCAATTGGTGTCTCCACAACTTCACCGTGTTTGTTGGCCCGAGAGCCCGGCAGCAACGCCATTTCCCGCTCGATGCAGGCCACGACCGCGTGTGCTGCGACCCGCACCCCCGCATCGGAGAGGTGACACATGCCCGCATCAAGCAGATGATCCATGTCCGCCAGAATCAACGGAAACAAATCATTGATCGGAATATTTTCGGAACGCATCAATTCCTCCGCTGCGGCGTTGAAGAGCAGGATATCCTCCATTTTCCACAGCCAGCCGTCCGGTTTCTGGGGGCGCTTTGGCGGCACAGGAGTACAACTGGCCCAGATCAGGCGGGCGGAGGTTTTTCTTAACATCGCGAGGATTGTTTTGAGGTTTATCAGATAATCCTCCAGCGAAAACTGGGCTGGCCCGCGCGTGGGATTGATGCCCAAATCCCACAGTCCGTTGTTCCAATGCACAATGTCCGGTGGGCCCAATTCCTTGAGCCAGATTGGCAATCGCATCGAGGTGTAGAGGCTGAAACGCCCATTCTCGCCGGGACCAACGACTTCCGCGCGACCCGCCAGCATCTGCGCAACGCAGGGTTGGTAGCGCCCGCGCTGCGAGTCACCCAGCAGGATCACTTTTGGTATACTAGTCATCAGCGGGCATAAGCGGGAGGAACCGGAAGATTCCGTAACTATAGGGGCCCATTTCGAGATGAGCCTGCTTCGCGGACAACGCGCAAGCCGCCCGTTCTCCTAAAGCCAATTCCGGGCTGCCGGTCAGGGGGCCGGCGTCGAATGAAGCTGTTTGGTGTTTCCGAGTCGGATTAAATGCAGTCAAATATATTTCACCGCCCGTCTTGCGAAGAAAGGCGAAGGGATATTGACCGGGGCGGGCATAAACCGGGGCGAAATCTCCACTGGCATTCAGTGCGGGAGTGGCCAACCGGAGGGCAATCAATTGGCGCACGGTTTGGAGCAGGGACTTGGGGTTGTTTATCTGCTCTGCGACGTTGGGGCGGGCGGGATCGGGGTCAATGGGCAGGTATAAATCTTTCACCGGGGCGGTGGAAAAACCTGCCTTGGGGGAAGGGTCCCATTGCATCGGCGTCCGCGCGCCACTCCTTCCCATGCTGCCTTCTTTGGGTGGAACTGGCAAATTCCGCATCCCGATTTCATCGCCGTTAAATATCAGGGGGGTGCCCGGCATGGTTAAGACAAAGGCCATGATCACCTTCAATTCGTCTTCGGACCGCCCCACGTTCAGACGCACCTGGTCAAGAGTCCCGCTAAAGGGCACGATAAAGCCGAGGGGACGACACACCGTATAGTCTTTGATAAAAGACTCCAGCCATTGGCAGATATCGCCCTTGCCGTCTTTGGAAAAAACACTGTGGCCCTGATAATTCCCCAAATGACGTCCCCTTTCATTGCGGAAGAGTGTCGAGCCGACACCGGGCATGAAATCCATATGAAAACCCGCCGCAAGGGCCTGACGGGGACGGCCCCATTCCGAGAGCAGGACTGCATCAGGGTATTCCTGATCCAACATTCGCCGCCAGTACCGCCAGAGCCGGCTGGTTTCCTTCTTGTCCGGATCGTTTTTTACCAGAGTGCTGGCCATGTCGCATCGAAAGCCGCTGGCACCCATATCCAGCCAGAATTTCATCACGTTAGTGATTTCATCACGCACCCGAAGCGCTGTTGGTGAGCGGGGCGAAACCTGCCATCGGCATCCAGGATCGCGTTGGGCAAAACCATAATTCAAGGCCGGCTGACACCAATAATAGCTGTTCACATAGGCGGCGCTGCGTTGTGAATACCCAGCAATGCTTTTAAGGCGGCCGGGAAGTTTGTCATTCCAACCGGTCCATATGTAGTAATCGGAATACGGATTGGGTTTCGGGTCGCAGGATTTTTGAAACCACGAATGGAAGCGCGAGGTGTGACCGGCAACAAGATCCAGCAGAACCCGCATCCCACGGCGGCGGGCCTCGCGGAACAAGCGTCTGGCATCGGAATTTTTTCCGTACCGGGGGGCGATTTTCCGGTAGTCCTCCACATCGTAGCCGCCGTCTTCAAAGGGCGAAAGAAACCACGGCGCAATCCAGAGGGTGTTGAAGCCCATGTATTGGATGTAATCCAACTTTTCAATGATTCCGGGGATATCGCCAATCCCGTCCGCGTTGCTATCGCAAAAACTGGGGGGATAAATATTATAAATGACTGCGTCATTGAGCCAGGCAGGAAAATGAGGAGCCTTATTCATGGGTGTCGCTTGTATAAAGTTCGATGCCTGTGAGGCGCACAGCATCCGCACCGGTGCTCCAGACCCTTAGGGATAGATCCGCTTTGTCCGATGCAGGGAGATGAAGGCTCACCGTCGATACGCCTTCGCTCTCTGTTCCAGCCAGCGAAAATCGCATGCCGTTCACTTCCAGAAATGCTTCTCCTGACGGACCGGCGACATGAAGAACCAGGCGATGCGCCGCCCCGGGGCGCGCCTTGAGCATGTATCCGAAATATTCGTCTGCTCCCAAACCGGAGGCCCGATACATCCGGGCACCAGTGAATCCCGTTTTGCCCGTATGCACCCGCTTGGCCACGCGATGCATTTCCGTCGCGAAACCACAGAGAACAAAATCCACGAGGTCCTTCCGCGCCCGGAGGGCCCCGCGAAGTGGGCGTTCGATCAGCCGTTCCGCATTCAAGCCTTCCAACAGGCTGCGCATGGCGGCAGGCATTTTGCGGAAAAACTCCGGTTCGAATGCGGCCTCGATTTGATCCGCCAGCTTCGCAAAGCGCTCCGACTCGTCCTCAAACGAACCTGTCCGGCGGCTGCCTGCCCCCAACATCTCTTCCACATGCGCGATGACAACGCGGCAGAAACCAAGACATGCCTCGGCCAGCAGCGGGAGGCGATCCAGTGACTCTGCAATCTCCGCGCGGGAAGCTTCGCTGAGATTGGTGCCCAACAAATCATACCGCGACCTGATGTTCCGTGCCAATTCGAGTGATTTTTCTTTTTCCTCAAGGATCGCGGCATGCGTGAGCGTGCTGCGGTCCGTCAGCATGGACCAATGCTCGGGCAGGTGGTCCAGGGGGATCTCTTCCTCAAATAATGCGAAGGTCAGGATTCTTTTTGCTCCGTCCATGGTCGGAAACGCCCGGTGCGAAAGACTTTGACCATCCACATAGAGAGAGTGCCGGATGACATCGAAGGTTTCCTCGAACAAGGAGACCAACTCCGCTGATCCGCCGCCATGACGCTCGCGCAGCCACGAGAGCCATGCCGCATCCATAGTGGGGTCGCGGCCTTGCAGAAATCGCGTGGGGGCAATGATGTTTGCTTCATTGAGCGGATGGCCCAGGCCCGGGTGATTCCATCCGCGGTCCACCCGGATGGTAGCGACTGTCGCGCCCCGGCTGCGGGCTGCGGCTAACCGGCGATCAAGAAACCGGGCGTAGCAGCAGGGAAAATCCGCCTGTCCGTAATATTCCGCCCCGGCATCCGTCTCAGCCCGCACCTCGCGCCCCGGCACCGAACCGATAAGCTCCTCGTCGGGCAGGAAGGGATTCCAATCAAAGGGCTCGGTCTTGTACATCATGGCCACCCGCGCTCCACGCAGTTGGCCCACGGCGTCGCGGACGTAAAGCTCATCAGCCCGGACGGCTGAAAATGGGCGCACCACCAGAGTTTTGTCGCGCGGTTCCGTGGCATCAGCAACCGCCTGGATCACCCGGCGGATGCGTTCAGCGGGCGGAGTAGGAGAGAACGGCCGGTGGGCAACGACGAATTTTGTCTCTGTGAGCGTGAGCACGAGTTCGTCCACAGCCGGAAACAAATCGAGAAACTCCGCGCATTTTTCGCGAATGAACTCATAAAGCAGCGGGGCTTCCAGATTGATCAAGCCGTCGGCAGCCCGTAGTCCGGGCAGGATCTTCAGCAAATCGTCCGGCCCTTCCACTTCATGATGCCAGAGCCCAAAACGCAGACCCAGCGACTTGGCCTTCCCGGTGATTTCCCACATCGCCTCCTGCCGCCGGGACAACTCCGCACGATCCACTGCAGCCGCCAGGCGGGGGAATGCGCGATAAGCCACAAGCTTGTCCACGCTGCGATAACAAAGCTCCACCCCGCTCACTCCCGCGGCCGCTGCGCGTTCCATGGCCTGAAGAATGTAAGCGTGTTCCTCCCCGCCTTTGCCCCCGGCAGCGCAAAGCGTCCAAATGATACGCAGGGGGGGTGGGGGAGCGGCGGGTGTTGTTTTCTTCATAAGTAAGGGCTCATATCCGGTTATGAGCCATTGACGTCAACCCATCAAGCCCATTATCCTAGGATCATGATTCAACACATCGAATCCCGAGGGATGTTCTTTAAAGATTGCCCGCTTCCCGGTGAATCCCGGGCTGACGATCTCTTTCCAGCCCATCCGAATGCCATCCCCCTCGCCCGCGACCGTTGGCTGGTGCTCTACTCCACGAGGGGGTTTGAAGGCATCGACGATGAGCGCAGTATTATCTATCAGCTTCGGGAGGGTTCGTTGACCGGGCGCATTCTGCGCGAGAGCTGGATGGCCCGCTGCATCCGGGATTGGGATCCCGAAGGAAATGGCAGCAGGCTGCTGAAAGAACACGGCCATCCCGGCGCATTCGGTTTGCCCGAAGGGGCACGCATCCGGGGCCAGGTGCCGCCACATGCCGGTCTTTTTGTGGCCAAATGGAGGGTGGTCGGCAAGCAGCAGGTTGCAGCCGGTATGATCAAACCAACCACCCGCAGGGGCCAAGCGGTGGAATGGGCGCAGTTCCGCTTGAACGCCGCGCGGGATGACATCGAATTTGTCCTGCCGCCGCAGACCATGCGCCAGGAGGGTTACGTTGCGGATTCAGGCGCTTTCTGTTCCCTGGGAGATGTTGCATGGATGAACCAGACCTTCGTGCAGGCGGCTCCCTTCACGGCGGAGGCCGATGAATGGGCGGAGGTCAACCATTTCGACGGCGGCTGCATTGCGCCTTTGAAGTATCGATACGAGCCTTCTTCCGGACTTTACCAATGGGTGAAGACAGGGGCGGCGATTCGTCGTACCGAGGGGCGTCTTCACGAAGCCAGCCTCTTGAAGTCACCGCAAGGCTGGGTGATTGCGGCCCGTTCGGATCCAGGACCGATCCAGTGGTTCCTCACCGATGATCCCTTCGAAAAACCTCCAAAAGCAGTTCCCGGAGATTTTAATCCGCAATCTCCAATAAGCGTATACGCCGCTCCCGACGGGTCCGCACTGCTTCTGACCGGCAACGCAGAGCTTTCTCCTCATCACAACGCGCGCGATCCCCTTTACGCATTCGAAGTGGATGTGGCC
>JBGSSC010000646.1:0-8294 GCA_041737265.1 Terrimicrobiaceae bacterium
CCGCGAGCAGGCTCTCGCCGCAGGATGCGACGAGTACGATACCAAACCGATCGAGCTCGACCGCCTGCTCGAAAAAATCACCCGATTCCTTCCGGAACCGGGTCCTCCCGCCGGATGACTCCCTCCCCCGAGCCCGGCGCCGATCCACTCGCAACGCTGCGCCACGACCTTCGCACCCCGGTGAACCACATCCTCGGGTTCAGCGAATTGCTCGAAGAGGAGCTTGCCGACCGCGGCATCCACAACGGCCTCGAGGACCTCGGAAAAATCCGTGCCGCAGCGCGGAAAATGCTGGATATCGTCAACTCATCGCTGGGGACAGAATCTCCGAAAGCCCCGGCCCGGCGCCCTCCCCCGCCAACCCCTCAAGGGCCCGTCGAACCGCATTCCCAGCCAGCCCGCACATGCGGAAGAATCCTCCTGGTCGATGATGATGACGGCAACAGGGAAACCCTCCGCCGGCGGCTGGAGAAGGAGGGCCATGCCGTGTCCGAGGCTGCGGACGGCGAAGGTGCTCTCGAGGCACTCGAAGCCGGAGGCTTCGATCTGGTGCTGCTCGACATGATCATGCCCGGTCTCGACGGGGAAGCGACTCTTGCACGCATGAAGGCCCACGAGGATTGGAAACACTTGCCGGTCGTCATGATCTCCGCACTGGACGAGCTGGCCACGGTCACACGGTGTATCGAGGCGGGTGCAGAGGATTACCTGCCCAAACCGTGCGACCCGGCTCTGCTCCGCGCAAGGATCGGTGCCTGCCTGGAAAAAAAGGCTCTGCGCGATCAGGAACAAAATTTCCTCCGGACCATTGAAGAGACGAGCAACCGGCTTCGCGCCGATCTCGAGGAGGCCGCACGCTACGTCGTCACGACCCTGCCTCCCGAGACTGACGCACCCCTCCGGATCCGCTGGAGATTCCAGCCCTCAAGCGAACTCGGCGGCGATGCATTCGGGCATCGGGCCCTGGATTCCTCACGCCATGCTCTCTATCTTTTGGATGTCTGCGGCCATGGCGTCGGAGCCGCACTGCTCTCCGTGGCAGCGACCGAGGCCCTGCGCTCCGGCACCCTGCCCGATGCCGATTTTACCTCCCCCGCATCTGTGCTATGCGCTCTCAATGCGGCCTTCCCCATGGAACGCCATGGCAACATGTATTTCACGATCTGGTACGGAGTTTACGATTCTTCCACCCGGACAATCCGCCATGGCTCGGGCGGCCACCCTCCCGCCCTCCTCCTCGTGGACGGCGAACCTCCCCGCCAACTCCTCGCCTCCGGAATGCTCGTCGGAGCCATGCCCGAAACCACCTACAGGGAAGATGTTTGTGATGTCCCCCCGGGCGCAAGACTTGTGATTTTTTCAGACGGTGCCTACGAACTCCGCCGCCCCGGGGGGGCCATGATCGCTTTGGAGGATATGATCTCGTGGGTCGCAGCAAACTCCAGGGCCGAACACCTGCCGGAGGCTCTCATTGAATGGGCCCGCTCGATTACCGGCGGCGGGGATTTCGAAGATGACGTTTCGGTCCTCACCGTGGACTTCCCAAGGTCAAACCCATGAACGCTGCGTGGGAAAAATCGGTTTCCCCTGATCTGGACGCCATCACGACCTGCATGGATGAGTGTTCCCAATTCCTTGCTGAAAGCGGAGTTCCCGACGAAGCGGCCTTCTCCGCCCAGCTAGCCATCGAGGAAATCATTACGAACACCCTGAAGTATGGCTTCGGGAACGAAGCTCCACGTCCGACGATTGTCCATATCGAATGCGGTGAGGATCATATCCAACTCACGCTGAGTGATGATGCCCACCCCTTCGATCCGTTCTCCGCGCCTGCCCCCGACCTCTCCCTGCCGGCGGAGGAACGCTCCGTGGGAGGCCTCGGCATTCATCTCGTACGCAACATGATGACTTCCTGCATCTACAGCCGGGAAACCGGCCGCAACGTCGTTCGCCTTGTCAAAAAGTGGGGCGCCTAATCCGGCGCAGCCGTTGCCAGGGACCGGCTTGTGGGCAATGGCACCCGGTGAGAAACAGCCGCCAGCGCCGCCGGATTAAATCTTCGCCTGAATTGGATTGCGGTTTGCGGGCGGCCGGTCCATAATGCCGATTATGAACCCGGCACCCGAAGGAGGAGTCTTCCAGCGGTTGGTTGACAGGTTTGGCAAATCGCGGGATTTCACGATCTCGTTCGTATTGCACCTGATTATCGTGATGATTTTCGGCACCACTGTTTTGTTTCAGGCGGTGCAGGAACCGTCGGATTTCCAGCCCAGCGGTCCTCTGGTTCATGACGGAGAAAGAGCTCCTGCTCCCCCGCGTGAGCAAGGCCCCCCGTCGCCGGAAGCCTTCGACCTTGCAGACGCCCAACCGGCTCCGGCTCCGCTAAAAATCATCACGACTCCGGCTCCCAACCCTCTGAACTTCACGGTCCCACCGACCATCGCTCCGGGACCCGCACTGCCTTCACCGGCTCTCCCCATCGCCGGCGAACAACCCAAGATCCCCCTTGCAGGAGAGAAACTCTCTGCCGCCCAAGCCGCGGCGATCAAGGATTTCACTCGTGACTGGGCCCCGAACCCCGGTCAAAGAACCGGCAACCGCCCGACCGAATTCGAATTCACGGCATACATCGGCCAATACGAAGGCGGGGACTGGAACTCCACGGTCCGGGTCACCAAGGACCGCATCGAGACCGGCTCGCTTCCGAACCTGCTCTATCTCATGAGCTTTTGGTCGAAAGACAAAATCAAAACGAACTACAAAAACGTCAAGGCCATCAAGCTCGACAGCGACGAGATTTTTTCGGTCAAACCGCCATTCATCTTCCTCACCGGCACACGCGATTTTGAACTCACGGACAAGGAGGTCGAAAATCTCCAGAAATACATCCGCAACGGCGGCTGCATTTGGGGCGATGCCTCGCTGCCTGGTCAACGTTCCCGATTTGATATCGCTTTCAAACGCGAAATGCGCCGGGTGATTCCCGATGTTGACAAAAATTTCGAACCCCTCGCCACAACCCACCCGATCTTTACCCATGGCTATTTCCCGCAAATCAAGGAACTGCCCCCGGGAGTCAATTTCTATGCCAATCCCGTCGAGGTCCTTCGCTTCAGCGGCGAGATCGCGGTCATCTACAGTTCCAACGACTACGGCAACATGTGGCAGGTCGGGCTCAACCAGCAGGGCCAGATCGACACCCGCCAGAACGAACGCCGCCAATACGTCGCCCTCGACGAGCAACTTTACGCCAACCGCGGGCTCTATGTGCGCAACATCTCCCCTCCCTCGCTCAAGGCGAGCTTCGAATTCGGCACCAATGTCGTGATCCACCTCCTCACCCGGTGGGACGAGAAAGTGCGCAACGCACCGGCCCTTTAGCCCCCTAGCAGGCTGTCGGACTCGTGAAAGTCCGATACATATTTTTCTTTCAAGTCGTAAGAGTATGGCTGCTCGCGTGCCCGACATCCTGCTAAAAATTCCGCTTCGCGGAAGGGAAACTTCGCGTTCCGGAACCCGGTGAGGATTTGAGCAGTCCTCACTCCATGCACAAAAGTGGGATTCTCCTTCCGCGCAGCGGAAGCAGCTTGTCTGGCCGGGCCACCCCTTCTCTCCCAGGATTCCCTTTCCACAGAATGCCGTTGATTCTATGTCCGACAAGCTGCTAGGGGAAACGCGCAAGCGTTTCCCGCCGCCAAAAAATGGGGTGACCCGTCCGAATCGGGTTGAATCCCCGGGAGCGGAAGCCTAGATTTCAATCATGGCCATCAAACCCGACGAAATGCTTCAGCGGTTCCTGGACAAGTTCAGCCAATCGCGGGACTTTACGATCTCGTTCGTGTTGCATGTCATCATTGTGATGGTCTTCGGCACGACAGTGCTTTTCCAAGCCGTGCAGGAACCTCCGGATTTCGAAGGTGGTGAGGGTGGATTCGTTCAACAGGGTGACGGTACGCCGGCTGCTCCCCAGCAGCAGGTAACTCCCCAGGAAACAACCTTCAATGTTTCCACTGTGCCGACGCCGACCGATACGTCCGCTCTTAGCACGATCACCACCACGGCCCCCAACGCGCTCAATTTCACCATGAGTCCGACCATCGCGCCGGTCATGACCACCACGCCGACAGCTCCCTCTGCAGCCGCCATACAGCCGGCTGGCGGCCTCGGCGAGGGGCTCTCCACGGCGCAAGCCTCGCAAATCAAGGCATTCACCGGCGGATGGGGCAAGGGCACCGGAGGCGGCACCGGATCCCGCACGCGGGAATTCGAGTTCACCGCCTACATCGGCCAGTATTCGGGAGGCGACTGGAACTCGACCATTCGGGTCGTCCAAAACAAAATCGAGACCGGCTCGCTGCCGAATCTGCTCTATCTCATGAGCTTTTGGTCGAAAGACAAAATCAAAACCAATTACAAAAACGTTAAGGCCATCAAGCTCGACAGCGATGAGATCTTTTCGGTCAAGCCGCCCTTCATCTTCCTCACCGGCACACGCGACTTCAAGCTTTCGGAGAAGGAAGTCGAAACTCTCCAGAAGTATATCCGCATGGGCGGCTGCATCTGGGGTGATGCCTCTCTTCCCGGTTTGCGTTCCCGCTTTGACATCGCTTTCAAACGCGAAATGCGCCGCGTGATCCCGGACGTGGACAAGCAATTCGAACCCCTCGCCGCCAACCACCCGATCTTCACCCAAGGCTACTTTGCGAACATCAAAGAAGTCCCTCCCGGAGTCAACTTCTACAAGGACCCGATCGAGGTGATGCGCATCTACGGTGAGATCGCAATCATCTACAGTTCCAACGACTATGGGGACATGTGGCAGATCGGACTCAACCAGCAGGGTCAGATCGACACCCGGCGGAACGAACGCAACCAATACATCGCCATCAACGAGCAGCTCTTCAACAACCGGGGGTTGTACGTAAGAAACCTCGCACCAGCCTCACTCAAGGCCTGCTTTGAATTCGGCACCAACGTCGTGATTCACCTCCTCACCCGCTGGGAGGACAAGGTGCGCACCGCGCCGACCCTCTAGCAGCTTGTCGGACATAGAATCAACGGCATTCTCTGGAATGGGAATCCAGGGAGGAAAGGGGTGGCCCTGCCAGACAAGCTGCTAAATCGGAGGCGAAAGGAGCTTGTTCGACAGGCAGGGCGGCTGATACTTGGGAGTCTATGTCGGATTACTTGATGGCAGCGGTGGAGTCCGCACAGGCAGCGGGGGGATTTTTGCGTGCGCACTTCGGAGGGGTGCTGGCGGTCGATGCCAACGAGGCGCATGACATCAAGCTCGAGCTCGACCGGCGGTCGCAGGGTCTGATCGAGGGGATCCTTCTTGGAAGGTTTCCGTCCCATTCGGTGTTGGGGGAGGAAGGAACACGGGGTGTCGCGGGTGCGGAGTTCGAATGGGTGCTCGACCCGATTGATGGTACTGTGAACTATTTTTACGGGATCCCTCACTTTGCTGTTTCGATTGCCTTGCGGCGGGAGGGCCGGACGATTTCCGGCGCGATCTACGACCCAATGAGGGATGAGATCTGGACCCTGGACGACGAAGGACCGGCCCGGTTGAACGGACATCCTGTGCGGGTCAGCGGGCGGGACAAAATTTCGGATGCCATCGTGTCGGTGGGTGTTGCGAAGTCCATGGATTCCATCGAGCACGGGCTTCCGGTTTTTGCGAGGCTGGCGCGCGAGGCCAAGAAATGCCGCATGATGGGAAGCGCCGCCCTCGACATTGCCTACGTGGCGAGCGGCAGACTTGATGCCTACATCGAGGGGCAGATCAGCATTTGGGATGTGGCGGCAGGAATTCCCATGGTGGAGCGCGCTGGAGGGAAAGTCGTTCTCAAACCCAACCCGGCAGCGGCAAACCGCTTCTCGATTGTTGCGAGCGCGGGACGAATCGATTTCGGGCTGTGATGGTCCGCACCGGCATCGGATATGACGTTCATCGTTTTGCCCACGGGCGGCGGCTCGTGCTTGGCGGAGTCGAGATCCCGCACGAGTGCGGATTGGAGGGGCATTCGGATGCGGATGTTCTGAGCCATGCCATCGCGGATGCCCTCCTCGGTGCTGCAGGTCTGCCCGATATCGGACACCACTTCCCCACCAACGATCCGGCAATCAAAGGAATCAGCAGCATGAAAATTCTTGCCAGGGTTGCGGAGTTGCTGGTTGCCGAGGGAGCGCAGATCCACAATGTGGATGCAACGATTGTTGCCGAGGCGCCCCGCATTGCCCCTCACCTTGGCGCCATGAAGCTCGCCGTCGCAGAGGCGCTGGGAGTCGGTCCCCGTCAGGTCGGGATAAAGGCCACCACCAACGAGGAACTCGGTTCCCTTGGCCGCGGAGAGGGAATTGCCGCACTGGCCACAGCCTGCGTTTCCGCCGAAATTCCCTGAGATTCTGTGATGGGGCCACACTTTTACAATACCCTCACCCGCAGAATCGAAGCTCTCGACCCGATCGAGCCCGGGAAGGTCCGCATCTATACCTGCGGGCCCACGGTTTATAACTTTGCGCACATCGGCAACTTCCGTGCGTACGTGTTTGAGGATCTCTTGCAGCGCCACCTCGAATACAGGGGCTATGAGGTCCATCGTGTGATGAATCTCACCGACGTCGATGACAAAACAATTCGCGGCTGCCGGGAAGCGGGACTCGCACTCGGGGACTTCACGGCTCCATTCAAAGAAGCATTTTTCGCCGACCTTGATGCGTTGAGGATCAAGCGGGCCGATGAATTTCCGGAGGCGACCGCCCATGTGCCCCGGATGATCGCGATGATCACAACGCTCCTCGAGCGCGGCCATGCCTATACAGCCGAAGACGGTTCGGTGTCTTTCCGCATCCGTTCGTTCCCGGACTCCGGCCGGCTCGCAGCAGTTGATCTGGATGCCCTCAAGCCCGGGGCGCGGGTCAACAGCGACGAATACGAGAAGGAGGAAATCGGCGACTTCGCTTTGTGGAAAGCGTGGTCGGAGCAGGATGGCGCGGTGGGCTGGGACAGCCCGTGGGGGCGGGGACGTCCGGGGTGGCACATTGAGTGCAGCGCCATGGCCACGGCATTGCTCGGCGACAGCATCGACATCCATTGCGGCGGAGAAGACAACATCTTCCCCCACCACGAAGCCGAGATCGCGCAGAGCGAATGTTGCACCGGTCTGCCCTTTGTTCGGCTCTGGATGCACTGCAGGCATTTGTTGGTGGACGGAAAAAAGATGGCAAAGAGCGAGGGGAATTTTTTCACTTTGCGGGATCTTGCTGCGAAAGGCTGGTCGGGAAGGGAAGTTCGTTACACCCTGCTCGCCGTCAAATACCGCGAGCCTCTCAACTTCACTTTTGAGGGTCTGGAAGCCGCCCGGGCTGCACTGGCGCGGTTTGATGAATGGTCGCGGGCGATTTCCGAAAAGGCTTCCGGCCCGGAGGAGCCCCTTCCCGGGGAGTTTGAGGCGGGGGCATTCGGTGAAGCTCTCGATGATGATCTGAATATCTCCGCAGCGCTTGGTGCTGTCTTTGACATGATCCGCAGGTCAAACCGCGGGATCGCCGAAGGCACCCTCACCCCGGGACAGGCCTCCGCACTGCTCTCCTGGCGGCAGAAGGTGGATTCCGTGCTCGCGATCTCCGCAGAGGAATCCGAGCTGCCCGCCGGGATCCGCGAATTGGCCGACCGCCGCATTCAGGCTCGCGCCGACAAAGACTGGAAGCTTTCAGATTCCTTGCGCGACGAAATTGTGGCCGCGGGTTGGCAGGTCAAGGATACTCGCGAGGGTCAAAAAATTGCGCGCAGGTTTTAGCAGGCTGTCGGACATTCCAGCCCGAGTGGAAAATTGGCTGAAACGTTTGTTCCGCTGCGGTCTTCCCCCGCCAGACAGCCTGATGAAACGGCACTTCGTGCCGCAACATCGGGCAAAAATGGTGGGTTTTCTTCCACGAAGCGGAAATTCAGCAGCCTGTCTGGAGGAGAGCTTCCTTTTGCGAAAAATTGTTTGGGAGAGAAGTTATATTCATTTCAAGTCCGACAGGCTGCTCGCCTCACCAAGATCCTGGCATTCCCGGCACCACAAAAGAAAAGCCCGCCCCTGTTTCCAAGAGCGGACTTTTAGGTTTTGGCACCTTCCATCCAAGTAGGCCAAACGGGCTTGCGGCACAAGGGCTTTCCGTCAGGGCCACCTCAGCTCTTCCCAGTGCCTCGCTGCCAAACTTTTCGCTGCGAAAAGTTTTTTAGAATCCTTGAGGGAGAAAGTGAAGGAGACAGAGAGGATGAAAAACTTGACTCAAATGCATCA
>JBGSSC010000680.1:0-5392 GCA_041737265.1 Terrimicrobiaceae bacterium
AGCATAAGCCCCAGCCCTGCCATCCAGTCGTTGCGAGGCCCTGCCCGGCGCAGTAGAAAAAGCGTCATGATGAGAAGCCCGAGGCCTGCCGCATTGTGCGAATTCCCCATCCGGAAGTGAACGATGGATTGGCCGTATGCGAGGAACATCAGAGCGGCGAAAAGTGAGGCACGGGAACCGAAGCTGTGCCGCCCCAGAAAAAAAATCGCGAGAGCTGCACAGAGAGCAAGGCACGCATTAAAAATGCGCGATCCGAGAATATCGCCTCCGGCAAGATTTGCCGCGAGGCCGTTCACAAGCGAGTAGCCTGGCTGGTACGGGTAGTGTGGATGCCAGAAGGTGTTCCAAATTGCAAAGTGGCTGGGGATTCCCTTTGCAAGATCGCGGGAAGCATTGAGCGTGAGAGTCTCATCCCCATACCAGCCAGGGCTCGTTCGCAAGTGGGGCAGGTAAAGCAGCGCCCAGCAGAGAATCAAAATCCCAACAGAGAAAACGATCTGTCTTCGCCTTAACGAACCGAATGGGATCTTCATGCGGGACCGGCAAGTGAGCCGGTTGAAGAATTCGCTCTCAAACTCACGTTCAGCAGGAAATTCAGACATACTGATCCGGCGGGAAAGTAAATGAGACCTTTATGGCCAAGATGTGCAAGCGCTGAACGTTGAACCACGAATTTCCCGAATGAACACGAATCGTGCAGAGCTGCAAAGCCTGCGGCGCAGCTGCCCCTCATTCGTGCAAGTTCGTTCCATTCATGGTTAAAGTATGTCCGGTGGTTTGGATCGGTGAACTTTGAATGGCCGTGGTCTCCAGAGCGAAAGGGGATCATCCGGTTTCCCCGCGATGAGGAGGCGGATGGGCAGAGGTCAGGATGTCTGAAATTATGCGGGATCGGGCACATCGGGCAGGGGTTCAGGCATGCGGATTGAGTTCCCGATGTCCCGGTCCGAAGGCCAGGATGTTCCGGTAATGGCGCCCGGGCGTTGAAGCGATGAGGGCCCCCGCAGAGACAGGGTGCAAACGACCGTCGCGGAGTTCGCTTAAAGTGAAACCCAGGGCGGCGAAGGCCTCAAGGTAGACGCGGGGATCCGTTCCGCAGTTCGTGAGACCCTGGGGCCAGAACTCGGTCATGATTGTGCATCCGGGGGAATTCACGAGAATTGATTTTGCTCCCTCGAGCACGAGCATCTCAGCGCCTTGGACGTCGATTTTGAGAAAATCAATTTGAGGAAGCTCATGGCTGGAGCAGAGAGCGTCCAAGGTTGTGACGCGGACGGTGAGCTTTTGTTTCAGCAGGGGGTCGGGGTAGAGGCGGTTGTCCCCTTTATTGTCGGGGTTGGTATAGAGCGATAACTCGCCGGGCTCGCGGCCCACTGCGGCCTGTTCGAGGTGTAGTGGTTGGGTTGGAGTGTTTGCAGCGACAGTATTTTTAAGAAAGCCGAAATTTTCCGGCAGAGGCTCAATGGCCAGAATACGCCCGGCTCCGATTTGGATGGCAATGGCGGTGTAAAGGCCAACATTGGCACCGACGTCCACAAACGTCATCCCGGTTTTGAAGTGGCCCCTGAAGAAGCGGATTTCTTCCCGTTCGTACACGCCGAGGGTGAGTGCACCGGACACGACCGGATCCCTCGGATTGAGGCAAACCTTCGCTCCATGAAGAGACACGCTCGCGGGAATAATTGCACGAAGGGCCGCATTAGCCAGTGCCCGCAAAGGGGCGGGTTTCAGTATAACGGTGTATAGAAATTCCGGGAGCGACATTCAGAGCTTCGAATTTCCTTTCGGGACACCGACCGAGAGAGCCACCTCACGGGGGTCGAAGGAAAGCGTGGACATTGCGACCCCTTATTTCAGAGCCCGATGCGCACGGCGAGATCGAATTTTCATGGGACGCCTGCGTTGAGCGTCCCTACCGGGAGAAGGGACCGGCACCCGGGTCGCTCGTCCGGTTGAACCCGGCACCGTATGCGCGAATATCTTGCGGTTGCGGCCGGCCGCGGTGATTATCGCGCGTTATGCCAAGAATCGATGGAAGAAATGCGGGTGACCTGCGTCAAGTAACAATACAGCCCGGGATTGCTCCGCATGCTGCCGGGTCCGTGCTGATTGGTTTCGGCAACACACGGGTGATTTGCGCTGTTTGCATCGAAGAAGGTGTCCCCAGGTGGATGAAGGAGCAGAACGTCAAGGGAGGATGGATCACCGCTGAATACTCCATGCTCCCCTACTCCACCCTCACACGAAAACAACGTGACAGCACACGCGGAAAACCCGACGGACGCGGTACCGAAATTCAGCGCCTGATCGGCCGTTCGTTGCGGGCGGCGGTCGATCTCACCAAGGTCGGCCCGCGCACGCTTTGGGTGGATTGCGATGTCTTGCAGGCTGATGGCGGCACGCGAACCGCTGCGATCACCGGGGCCTGCGTCGCTCTCGAATTGGCATTCAATGAACTTGCGTCGCGGGGCAAGCTGCCTGAATGGCCTTTGCGCCGGAGGGTGGCTGCTGTCAGCACGGGCATCGTCGGCGGTGAAGCGCTGGTTGATCTGGCCTATGAGGAAGACCGCGATGCCGAGGTGGACCTCAATCTCGTGATGACCGAAGCGGGTGAATTCGTTGAGGTGCAGGCCTCGGGTGAAGAGGCGGTCTTCGGTCCCGACCGGCTCGATGAAATGCTGGCCCTTGCCCGCCCCGCAATTTCCCGCCTCTTCGAAATCCAAAAATCCGTGCTCCCATGAAAAAAGCTCTTATCACCGGCATCACCGGCCAGGACGGTTCGTATCTCGCAGACCTGCTCGTCGCCAAAGGCTATGAAGTTCACGGCATCATACGGCGAGCCAGTTCGTTCAATACGGCACGCATCGACCACCTTTACCAGGATCCCCACGTCAACGGCGTGAAGCTCTTTCTCCACTACGGTGATCTCGCCGATTCAGTAAATCTGGTGAAGCTCATCTATGACCTCAAGCCCGAGGAAATTTACCACTTGGGCGCGCAGAGTCATGTGCGCGTCTCGTTCGACATCCCCGAATACACGGCCGATGTGACGGGTGTCGGCACGATCCGGATCCTGGAGGCCATGCGCGAAGCGGGGGTCAAAGCCCGGTTTTATCAGGCGTCAAGCAGTGTGATGTTCGGGAAGGTCCAGGAGGTCCCCCAACGGGAGACAACTCCCTTCTGGCCACGAAGCCCGTACGGGGTCGCCAAGGTTTTCTCCTACTGGGCAACGGTGAATTACCGCGAGAGCTACGGCATGCATACCTCCAACGGGATTCTCTTCAACCACGAGAGCCCCCGCCGCGGTGAAACGTTCGTCACACGCAAAATCACTCGGGCCGCCGCCGCAATCAAACTCGGCCTGCAGGAATCCCTCTTCCTCGGCAACCTTGACGCCAAGCGCGACTGGGGCTACGCCCCGGAATACGTCGAAGCCATGTGGATCATGCTCCAACAGGACCAGCCTGATGACTACGTCGTCGCCACAGGCGAGACTCACACCGTACGCGAGTTCGTCGAGGCTGCAGTCTCGCACATCGGCCTCGACTGGGAAAAACACGTCAAATATGACGCCCGCTATGAGCGTCCGGCCGAAGTGGACCTCCTTGTGGGTGATGCCTCAAAAGCAAAACGCCAACTTGGCTGGGAACCGAAAACGCGTTTCGGTGATCTGGTAAAAATCATGGTGGATGCAGATGTGCAAGACCTCCAAAACCGGAGTGGCAACCGCGGAAAACTCTAGATTCCTTGGGTAATCGGATACAGGACCTTAGAGTCGGGTGATTCCACCCCCCTGCTTTCATCGCCTTCCGCCTCAAGGAATCTGATAAACTTTTCGCAAGCGAAAAGTTTTTCGCGGAATTTGATCGGCTAGGGGTCGCCGTAGACCGCTCAAGAGCGGGCTTGCGGGAGAGGCCGATAGGCGGAGATGCTGGGAGGAATGACCACCAACATTTCGTGTTACCGGTTTGCACCGCTTGGCGGACTCAAGGCTCTCAGGGAGCGCCTTGTGGAACTGTGTGGCCGGGAGGAGCTGAAAGGCACGATCCTCCTCAGCACTGAGGGCATCAATTTGTTTGTGGCAGGAAGCCGCGGCTCGATCGACCTGCTCGTCGACCACCTGCGCAGTGTGAACGGCCTGGAAACTCTGGAGCCGAAGTATAGCGAGAGCGCAGAACAGCCATTCACCCGCATGCTCGTGCGGATCAAAAAAGAGATCATCGCATTCGGAGTTGAGGGCATCGATCCCGGGCGCAGGACATCCCCCAAGCTGCCCGCTGCAACTCTCAAGCAATGGCTCGACGAAGGGAAACCGGTCACCCTGCTCGATACCAGAAATGATTATGAGGTGAAGCTGGGAACCTTCGAAGGAGCACTGGCTCTCGGGATCGCAAACTTCCGCGACTTCCCTGAAGCGGTCTCGAAGCTGCAGGGATTGCCCGGCGAGGCACCCATCGTGATGTTTTGCACCGGGGGGATCCGATGCGAGAAAGCGGGCCCTTACATGGAGCGGGAGGGATTCGAGAACGTCTTCCAACTGGATGGCGGTATTCTGAAATACTTCGAGGAGTGCGGCGGCGCACACTACCGGGGCGAGTGCTTTGTTTTTGATCAACGGGTCGGCGTGGACCCTGCGCTGCGCGAGACCGATTCGACCCAGTGCTATCGCTGTCAGACGCCGCTGACAAAGGCCGAACAGTCGGACCAACGGTACATTCCGGGAGCATCGTGCCCATATTGTTTCCGCCCCCCGGCCGACTTGATGCGAGCCTCGATTGCCCACAGGGAGGCCGTGATTGAAAAAGTGGCGAATCCCCTGCCCGGCAGCATTCCCTACGACAACGCGCGCCCGATCCTGATGCCACCCAAGGCAGATGGCAATGGGCTGCTCAATGTGCTCTGCCTTCTCTTCCCGCACCAACCCAGAGAAAAGTGGAGCAGCCTCTGCGCCGCAGGGAGGCTGGAGGGACCGGACGGATCGACGGCCGATGCCTCCCACATCGTGAGGTCCGGAGAGCGATATCTTTTCCTCATGCCCGGCATCACCGAACCCGACGTCAACCCGGCGATCCGGATTCTTCACGAGGATGAGGCGATTGTTGTCGTTGAGAAACCTGCACCCCTCCCTGTTCATCCCAGCGGGCGTTTCAACAAAAACACCCTTCAGTATTTTCTCGCACATGCCTATGCCCCAGGACGTCCCCGACCAGCTCACCGGCTGGATGCCAACACAACCGGACTCATTGTCTGGACCCGTACCCGTCACTTCGCCCGCCTGCTCCAGCCTCAATTCGAGGAGGGTCTCGTCGAAAAAGTTTACCTCGTCCGTGCGATTGGACACCCTCCGACCGATCAGTTTTCGTGCGACACTCCGATCAGTGAACGGCCCGGA
>JBGSSC010000683.1:0-3300 GCA_041737265.1 Terrimicrobiaceae bacterium
GAAGGGGCAGGGATTTCGTCCGAAATCCCGCAGTTAGGAGATCAGCAATGCGGGGATTCACCATGAAGAGCAGGAAGGACATGAAGGAAAGGCAATCGGAAACCGGCTGTGATAGACTGGGGTTGCCTTCACCTGCTGGCTTCACGGGGCTTAAGGCCCGGTTCTTGCTTGCTGGATTGGTCTTCATGCTCTTCCTGTCCTTCATGGTGAATCTTTTTTCAGAATGCCTTTTCATCGCACATCAAACATAGCTTGAATTTCCTCCCCGCGCCATCAGCTAGCGCGGCACTGCCTCAGACCAACACCCGCGCGGGTGCGCACCATCCATTGGGCAACTCGAAAGTGCCGCCGGGAGACAACCAAGGCATGTTTGAAAGTTTCCGCCGTTCGTTGTATTCAGCACCAATTTCCAGTGCCTCGCTGAAAGACTTTTCGCTGCGAAAAGTCCTATAGATTCCTTGAGCGAGAAAGCGGGTATGCAGAGAGGGTGCAAAACTTGACTCAAATGCATCATATTCGTGAATTCAAGGAATCTATCGGGGAAGGACGATTTCCAGAGCGTCGGCCTGGGCGAGTTCCCTTGGAACAAAGATCTGATCTGCCCGGGATGAGAGGACCGTAGGCACATTGAAAAACCAGAGATTACGGAATTTTCCTTCGAGACTCCAAACCCTGCCGTCGGTCCCCTCCTGCACGGGTACCGACAGGTAGCCGCCATCGGCAATCTTCCGGAGAACCTCTTCACCATCCGGCCCCCGGAAGGTCAACGAACTGCCCTTGTCGGCATAGACGACAATTTCCGGCGTGCCTTTGGGAACATAGAAAAACTTCGGTGTGAGGTGGCTCGGGCGGGTTTTTTCACCCTGCGGGAAAAGCAGGGCGTTTGGCAGGTCCGGGGGGATGGCGACCTCCCATCCCGGTCCGGTGCGCAGACACGAGAACCGGTAGACTCCCGGTCCCGGGACTTTCAATTCAAGGTTGTGGGCTCCATCCGGCAGCTCGCCTGACGTGATCACGGCCCCATCCAGGGACGAGAGGGTGTATTTTGCATCCGGCCGGGCAATGGTCCCGCTGTCGCGGGTATTGAGTAAGAACTTGAATGGCGCACCATCAGCGCTGGCCAGCAGGATATCGGCCTTACCCGTGAAGATCACTTTGGTCTCGCCGCCGCTCAGGAGGTCGGTTTTGACCAGGACGTAATCCTGCGAATACTCCTTGGCAGCGGTGGACGGAAGGCTGCCGATTTCCTTACGGATTGTTTCCATCCATGCGGTGAGTTCGGCGGAAGTCACGGGGTCGCTTTTGCGCCATGGACTTGCTTCGGGGTTCTTGATTGTGTTGCGCCAGAACCAGGTCGGCTCCCCCATTTCCTCAGCCGCGGGCCGCCCCATTGTAGACCGGAAGGTGATCCAGCCGTTCATGTAGTTATTGCGGTTACGATACGACCAAGTGAACCAGTCGAGGAGGGCCTGCTTTTTTTCTGCCTCCTCACGGGTTCCGTCGAACTTAAGGCCAAGGTAAGCGTAAACGAGGCTGGCTTTGAGGGCATCGATCCGCGCGAGAACATCCGGTCGACCTGCCGCAAGGCGGGAGGCCTCCTCGAGATCGTCCACGCTTTGGCGGATCAAAGCGCTTCCTGCCAGTGGTTTGTTTGAGAGATCGAGGCGGTTGAAATATCGTGCCATGGGAGCGGCTGCCGGACCGAAGGCTTTGTTAAAAAAATCCTCCTTCAGGGCGCCGAGATCCGCTGAGGCGTTCCACATGAGCTTGTTGCCAAGGTAGTAGGCAAGGCCGTTGACACCCCAGTTGTTTGAGGCTTGGGCGCTGATGCTGTTGACGTTGTTATCCCGGAAGTTGCGCATACGGGCTTCCAGTTCGCCGAAGCGGTTCACCTTGCTGGTCGCCGGAATCATGTTCCGGTCCATTTCCCAATAGGAATAGTACTCGTAGATGCCCATGTGCTGGCACTTTTTAACCCATTGTGAAAACAACTCATCGAACGTGAATTTCGAGGCGTTCATCCCGGAGGTGAGCTGCACATACACATTCGGTTCCAGATCGAAATCGGGTGGCTGGGAATACCAACTGTAGGCCAGCAGACCGATAAACTTGCCCGGGTGTGTGTTCTTGATTTCCCGTGCGACCACATTCGCCAGGTAAAACGGTTGGTTTGTGTGATGCCCGAGCTTTGTGCATTCGTCGCAGGTACACCATCCCGCCTGATCCGCGGGATCCACCGAAACCATGTCGGCGTCTGGATTTTTTGCAAAGTAGTCCTTTGCGTAACGGACCATGAGCTTTTGCAAGCCGGGATTTGTCACACAAAACTGCGGAGGCGTACGCTTGCCATCCACCAAGGCGAAGAATTCGGGGTGTGCTTCGAAGTCTTCCTTGTATTCGCCCGGGATCGCATGCCAGCGATGACTGATATTCACCTTGAGCGAGTCGGCCATGCGGTTGGCACGGGCCCATTTTTTGAAAATCTCCAGCGCCTTGGGATCGTCCGGTTCCTCTTTTTGCGTCACCCGGTCGAACCAGATGTCGCGCGACCAGAAGTCCGGCCGGGTGGTTTCGTTGAGAGCAAAAGAGAGATCCTTGACTTCAGGCACGACTTCCCATTCCGGTGCCATGTAGAACCAGCGGCAGCCCAGCAACTCCAAAAACCGATAGGCCGCGTGGGAGGTGCCCAGATCCGTGTTGGCAAGGAGGCGAACAACTCCATCTCCGGAACGAATGGCAAAGGCTTCCAGCCCATCGTACGTTTCCTTGATGGCAAGGGCGGCTTCCAGCTCCTTGTCGGGAAATTGGGAAAGGGTCCCGAGGGTGATGCCCAGAGGCTGCGCACTTTCCTCGATGGCAAATTCCGCACCGGTTATCCTTTTGAGATAGGCTGCAAGTTCCTCCGCCGACTTTTTGAGTTCCTCCGAACTGCCCGGTGCGAGCACGATGGGAACCAGAGCGCGGCCGCCTTCGGCCAATTTGACCGGCTTCGGGCTGGCCTCCAATGTTAACCCTTCCGGGGTTTGGAACGCGGCCGGGAGCGAAGATGTCCCAAAGGCTAGAAGTGCGGCGAAGAGGCCATGGAAGAACTGTCGGTGGAATTTTGTCATCACAGGGTTATTGGGTCTTTGAGTTTTTCTTAAGCACTTCGACATCACCACCCGGCAGAACCCGCTTTTGGGTGCCGTCATCGGCCGGTTTTTCGGTTTCCAGGCGCGGGCCTGCAAACACAAAACCCGGACGCAAGATACCACCGAGGCCGAGTTCGTTGGCGGTCGAGTTGCGACGGATCTGAATGGT
>JBGSSC010000687.1:0-2018 GCA_041737265.1 Terrimicrobiaceae bacterium
GCCAACGCCAACGCCAACGCCAACGCCAACGCCGACTCCGACTCCGACTCCGACTCCGACTCCGACTCCGACTCCCGGCGATCCGGTTGGTTACGAGAAGATGCCGAGTGTCGATCAGCGCAAGATTGTCGGCTACTACCCGAACTGGGGAATCTACCAGAAACAATTTCCGGTAACGAAAGTTCGCGGGGACCGGATCAACGTGATCAACTATGCCTTCCTGATGGCCCTGGACCGGACAATGCCCTCATCATGGAATGTCATCGTCTCGCAGTACCGGGGGTGGCGGTACACCGATTATTATGCCTACATTCAGCAACCGGCCGGAGGGGCTCTTACAGCGGGCGTGGCGCTATTTGACGAGTATGCGGATGTCGGAGCCTCCTCTCCCGGTGAGGCGCTGGCCATGACGCCGGTTTACCGGGAAAGCTCGAATTTTGCGCAGCTTCGTGACCTGAAAAAGAAATACAGCAAGCTGCGAACAATGATTTCATTGGGCGGTTGGACGCTTTCCTCCCCCTTCTTTTCCATCGCAAGGGATGCGGCGAAGCGTGCCGATCTGGCGAAGTCCGCGGTCTATGTGATGAGCCGGTACGGTTTCGACGGGATCGACATCGACTGGGAATATCCGGGAGGCGGCGGTCTTGACCAGTGGGGCATTGCTGATCCCGCCAGTGACAGCGCCAACTTCCTTGCTCTGCTTCAGGCGATGCGTGACGAGCTGGATCGTCAGGAGGCAAAAGACGGAAGGATCTATTATCTGAGCATTGCCGCGCCGGCAGGCGACGACAAGATTGTGAACTTCGATCCCGCGGCCGTGGCGGACATTGTCGATTGGATCAATGTGATGACTTACGATTTTCAGGGAGGATGGGACCCGACCACCGGTCACCAGGCTCCGATGACTCCCGCAGACACATCGGGTTTGCGCCGCAATTGGTCGATCACTGCAGTGGCCGGGCTATATTTGAACGGGATGAACGGCAGGAGAGGGGTGGCTCCGGAACAATTGGTTTTGGGAATTCCGTTTTATGGAAGGGGCTGGAATTCGGTTGCTCCTGGACCCAACATCGACGGCCTCGGCCAAAGCGGATCGGGTGCCCTGTCCTCTCTCGGGGAGTCCGAATTTCCGTACAACAAGCTCTTCACCGATGGGTATCTGACCTTTTCCAACGGACGCACATCGGGGATTAACGGCTACACCCGATTCTGGGATCCCCGCGCGCAGGTTCCCTATTTGTATTCTCCTGCCGCAAGGCGTTTCATCACCTTTGACGATCCCGAATCGATCGGGATCAAAGTGGACTATGCCAACAGTCTCGGTTTGGGCGGGGTGATGTTCTGGGAACTCAGTGAGGACGCCGAATCCCCCGATCGGTCACTTCTTGAAACCATTTACTCAAAAACGCGGTTGCCCTAATCCGGCGGGAGCCGGGGGCAAGGGCGGGTTGCGGGCAAAGCGACCCGGTGAGAAACGGGTGCCGTCGCCGCCGGATTAGAAATATTTTGCTGCGCAAAATGGAGGGAAGCCGTGGGAGGCTTTGGATTGCTCTCATCAGCACAAAGTGCTGGTTTTAGCAGCCTGTCGAGGCGGGAGTCATTCTTTGAAATTCAAGGAATCTAGGGCTTCGCGGAGGGTGGCATCTTTGGCGATCCATGCCGCCTCGCGGGCACGGTGTTCGGCAACGACATCCGCGGGTGCATTTTGAACGAAGGTCGCGCTGGAGAGCTTTGCGCGGACCTTGTTAATTTCCGCGGCGACCTTGCCGCATTCTCCCTCCAGGCGCTGGATTTCGGCCTCGACGTCCACCAATCCTTTAAGAGGAAGGTAAAGCGTGCCGATGGGCGAGGGGACCGCCGCGGCCAGGTCGGAGGGAGGCGCGTCGGCAACGAGGATGTCTGAGGCGTTGAGGAGGGCGCGAAGCCCTGGCAGCTCTTCTTCGATCCACGCGGGTGGTGAGGTCAGAATCCACGCAAGGCGTTTGTTCGAAGGCAGGTTATACGTCGAGCGGGCATTG
>JBGSSC010000758.1:0-7633 GCA_041737265.1 Terrimicrobiaceae bacterium
ACTTAGCCATAAGAATTTTTGAATGTTTAGCGAACCGGATTTGTCGGCTTCCCTCCATGGAAGCCGGAGGAATAAATGGCATCGAGCAGCGCCATGGTTTTCAAGGCATCCCCGGCATCGGAGGGATTGGGCGAGCCATTCACCACTGACTCATGGAAGGCTGAAAGCTGTGCGACCCATTTGTTGGTCGAAGGAGGTTTGTAGGAGGTGAACTTCCGGGCCCAAACGGGCAGTTTTTTGGAAATAACCTCCAGGTCGTCAAGTCCGCTTGCGCGCAGGGACCCTTCTTCCCCAAAGAGGGCAAGCGTTTCCTGCTCCCAGATGTGCGAATAGGCTTTATAGCACAGTGAAACCGTGGCGATTGCACCGGAGTGGAATTTGAGATTGATGCCTGCAGACCACTCGAACGGCAGTGCATCGGAGTCCGGCCGGGTCTCAAACAGAGCGGAAACCGACGCTACATCCCCGAGCAAAAACCTCAGCAGATCAATTTTGTGGACTCCCACGGAGATGACAATGCCCCCGCCTGCTTGTTTTGCGGAGTAAAGCCAATGGCCGCTTTCGAATGGCACATACATTGGCAAATATTGCAGAGCCGTGGCTTGAGCCAGAAAGATTTCACCGAGTGAGCCCTCTGCCAGAATTTCTTTGGCAGCCAAGGCCAATGGGCTGTGTCGCTGGCAATGACCTACCACGAGCTTCACCCCCGCGGCATCCGCCCGTTGCACAAGATCCTCCGCCTCCCTGAGATTCAGCGCGAAGGGTTTCTCCACCAGCACATGCTTGCCACATGCAATGAGTACGGACGCAGCTGAGTGGTGAAGATGGTGAGGGAGGCTCACCAAAGCGGCGTCCACATCGCCGCGCCCGGCCACGTCTTCCACCCTGCTGAACACGCATGAGTCCGAAAGGCCAAGGATGCGGGCCAGATTTTCCGCAGCGGGACGATGCAAGTCGCATACAGCCGTAACTTCATAGCGGTCTGTTAGTTGATTCAGGGCCGGGGCATGGGCATTGAGCACGATTCCCCCGCAACCCACAACCGCCAATTGGATTCGTTCCGTTTTCATTTGGAAAAGCATTCGCTCCACGCGTTCTCACATTGTTCCCGGTTCCATGTTCCGGAGTGCCCCCAAATTGCGTAGGTCAGGGCGAGTTCAGAGCCTGAGCGGAGAGGAATTTCGTCCTTGGCGACCGGCGATGCCGTGACGAATGCGAAGGGAGCCGGAGGGTTGCTGATATGAAACCAGGACGTTGGATGGGATGCATTTGCAGGGGAATCGGCTATAAGAACACCAACAGGTGTTCCTGTTTCATCAAGATATCCGGAATAGTGATGCCATCGGGCTCTTTCTCCATTGGCGAGGCCTCCCTCGGAATCAGAATGCGTTCCGCGGTGATCCAACGCCCGGGCAAAGCGAAAGCCCAGGCCGTAATAGCTGATGGGGCTGTGAACAGTGTATCCCGAAATCAGCGCATCTCCACCCTCGGGCCTGAAAACACTCGACCACTGACAGAACACAGCGTTCCGAACCGGATCGACTCGAACATAAAGTTCGCGCTTCTCGTGAAGACAGACCGACTCGCCAGGCCCAATCCATGCCAGCTGCTCACTCAATGCGGCCGATTTATTTTCAAACACAATCGATTCCCAGGCTTCGTGAAGAATGCGTCCGATTGGCTCGTTTTCCTGCGTGGGGGACTCTTCCCAGAAGTTTATCCCGTTGACCCGCCAAGCCAGGGTCAGGCCCCGATGATGAATGTGGTCGTGAGGAGACGCCAACGAAAGCACCTCTCCGTCGGGTGTGGCAAAGGGGTGGACAAAGGGCTTCGGCTTTCCCGTGTAGGTGTATCTCCAGACAGTGAGCCCCCTGTGAAGAAGGATAATTGAGCCGTTGGAGACATTATGAATCAATTCGGTTTCGTCCACAGGCCACTCTTGGCAAACCACCCGCGGCTCTGCTTGCAGGAACCAGTGAAATAGGTGCATAATCTTCAGATCGCTGATGAATTTCTTTAAAGAAGACGGAGTTCTGTCCGGCTTAAGGCTTGAGGATCCCATCGGGCGCCGGAGGGTTTTCAGCCATGTGGGGGAATACACCTCGACACCCCGTCATCGCATCCCGGTCCATGAACATGAATGCTGGGAATTCCTGTTCCAGGCGGAAGGGCGCACATCGTGGAAACAGAAGAACCAAGTCTGCGATCTTTCTCCCGGGGACCTGCTCGTCTGTCCGCCGCGGCTGCCCCATGCACTGCCCCATGCACTGGCCCGTGTTCCTGCCGGCGACTTCCGCATTTCGTTTTTTGGGTGTTCTCCCGGACTGGTCTGCCGCGAATTGAAGATTGATTCCCTGTTTGCCGGAAACCGCCTCACTGTGTTGGCCGGCGCACGGCGGATTGTGCCCGCTCTGCGTGCTTTGCTTGAGGAAGCTTTCACGCGCCAGCACAACCGTCGTCTGGGCGCCCTGCTTGCGCTCCAACGGGTCTTGCTGGAAATCGAGCGCCTTGCCTCACGAAACGAGCCGATCCCCAACCATCCCCACCATCCGGCGATCAACAAACTCCAATCCCTTATTTTGGAGGACCCCGGTCAACGCTGGCAACTTGCCGATGTGGCCCGCGTCGCGGGATACGCTCCCAATTACATTGCGACTCTTTTCCGTCAGGAAACCGGACAGACACTGCATGGCTATATCATGCGCACGCGGCTTGAATCCGCGCGGTCGCAGCTGCTAAGCTCCGACCTGACCGTCACCCAGATCGCACTCCAATGCGGGTTTTGTTCCAGCCAGCATTTCTCACATGCTTTCCGGGAGTATTTCGGACGCAGCCCGAATTCCATACGGGCGTGATGGCGTCCCGCCCTGGTCAATCGCCTCTATTTGGGCAGCGCCCTCCATTTTCCACCATCCCAATTGGGAAGTTGGACGAGCAACCCTTCCAAGGGGATCAGGAGTTCCACATGGCCGTCACAAAAAAGATAGTTCTGACCCTTGCCATGATAGAAGCTTCCATCGGGAAAAGCGGGAACCTTGCTCATTTTGGTAAGCCATGCCGGTGCACCCAGAATGGAGTTGTTTTTATCGAATTGAACATTGTCAGCAGAAAATGTCTCGGTGATGAGTATCGTTACCGAGGGGTGCGGGAGTTCCTGAACTTTGCGGGACTCCTTCTTTGCAGAGCTGGCCCAACCCAGAACACCCATGTTGGCGTCTGTGTTGCTGATCGAATTCGGCTTATAGGAACGGAGTTTGCCGGTGGTTCTTTCCAAATTGTCTTCCGGACATTTCAAGACGGGAACCTGGTCGGCGAGGTTGATGGGAGTCACAACTCCGGTATATCCCAGATAGGGTGCAAGTTCCCGGTCCCAGGTGACTGCACCCGGCAGGATCCCGTCCTTTTCCGCCGCATAGGAAAACATCGCAACACCTATTTGTTTCAGGTTGGAAGCGCATTTGATCCGGTTGGCTCCCTCCATAACCTTGCCGGAAGCCGGAATTAACAGCGCCGTGAGCACACCAACGATTGCGATCGAAACCAGAAGCTCCACCAGCGTGAAAGCCCGCGAATTTCCGGAACGGAGGCGAGAGCCAAAACGTGAATGACTTGCACTCGCCGGGGACTGGGGGAATCCATTCATGTTCAGTGTGTGGCAGAAAGGGGTCTGCCTCGGGACCCTATTTCTATCTCAAATAAGCGCAGGGTGGGACTCAAATGGACGGATGAAGCGCGGGCTGCCATGGGGAGAATGTTCACGTGCACATTATTTCGGGTTGGACTCTTTGTCAATGGGGAATATCGGGCTGCAATCGCGGCGGTTACTTGCCTTTGAGAGTCACCTCGTCGAAGATTCCGAAATCCCCCCCGCTGAGAATGATCTGCTGAAAGCTATCGAACGAGGGATCGGTGACTTCGAGAAATTGCTCGCCATTGCAGGAGAGCGCGAGATTGCCCCCTTTTTCCCATGAGAGGCAGATTGTCGGAGCCGGTTCTTTGGTCGACGAGGGAAATTGGTCCGTGGTCACTTTTTCGGGTGGCACAAATCCAAAGGCCAATTCGGTGCTCCAGGCGGAGCGCGGAATGATTTCCAGTTCGCCTGTCGAGGAGGCATCAATTTTGAAGATCCGGAATTTGCCGCGGGTTTCTGACCCGTCCTCGGAAAACGAATCCCATATCCCCACATAACCTTTGGTGAAATCCTCGTTCATCAATCCAAACCACTGGGCCCGGTTTTGCTGGGAGTGCAGCAAGCGCACGCAAAGTTTGAATGATTCGGTGATGGGTGCGGGCAGTTCCCGTCCGACGATGCGGTTGCGCAGGACGAGTTGTTTTCCCTGGGCCAGTTGGTTTGCCACCTTGGGCTTGCCTCCCCAGACGGGGACCCACACTCCGAGCAGGTCGGCGTCCGCCTCATAGGTGTCAAACGACTCCTCGACAACGACCTCTTGCCCTTGCGAAGAGGGAAGGCCGATTCCACAAATCATGGCGGCGAGGAGCGCGGTGGAGATGGTGTTACTGATCATGATTATTTGTCCTTTGGAGCGGGTTTCGGGGTTGGTTGGGGAATGGCAAATTCAACCGGCTTTCCTTCGGTGTCCCGGTTACCCGAAACCACGAGGGATTTGAATCCGGTGCTTGTCGCCGAAGAATAAGATATTGGAGTTCCCTTGCCAAACCGATTGTCCACGATCCGGAATTCATAACGCGGCTCAGGGTTCGCGCTACGGAGATTCCACAGGCCGACAGCTCCCCCGGCATACGAGAGTCCGGGATTGGACGGGCAGTTTTCAAAGCGGTTCCCGCTCACGGCGACCCGTTGAGAGCTGAAGAGTTTGGCCTGATCATAGAGTCCCACTCCCGCGAGGCAGGCATCCCGGATTTCATTGTCCAAAATCTCAACCTGATCGCCGCTGGCGACGCCGACTCCGGCACCCTGTTGAATTTCCCGGATGGTGTTTCCCCGAATCCTGACAAACTGGGGGGATCGGGCGATACCCGCGCCGGCCCAGCCCACTTTAACTCCATGGTCCCGTCCCCCGGTGATTGTGTTCTCTTCAACCAACACCTGCCGGCTCGCAGCCACATTGACCCCTTCGGTTCCCGCCCGCAGAACGGTGCATTTCCGGACAACAACCTTGCGCGAGGCATTGAGAAGGATGCCGGGGCCGCCGGAATCTACGATCGAAAGGTTCTCCAACCCGACGTCCTCGCTGGCAGCGACATCGACAAGCGCCCGGTTTTTCCGGTAGGCGGGGGGGGTATCGAGTCGGATTTTCAGATCCCGGATCGAACATCCCCGGACGTTGAGAAACCGAATGCCTTGATGCCGGTCGCTCGTCAGAATCAGTTCGCTCTCCTCCCCCTCCCCAACGATGTGCACATTCGCCAGCTTTCCGATGAGCAGATGGTGCCTGATCATGCTGTCGGGGACGGAGTCTCCTCCGGGTGCCGGAACAATCCGGTATTTCCCCCTGGGAATGCGCACAATCCCCCCTTCCCGGGGCAATGCAGCGATCGCCTTTTCCAATGCCGCTCGCTCATCCGCCACGCCATCCCCAACCGCGCCAAAATCCTTAACATTCCGCTCCGTTAAGCCTTCAATCTTTGGCACAACAGGCAAATCCCAGTCTTTCTCAGAATCTGCTCTCCTCACCTCCGCAAACGAGTCTTCAACCGGACTGGACGCCGCCTGCTGGGCTGTCCCGGCATCCGGCGGCACAATCTCCCTCACCCCGCTCCCGATCTGAACGGCTCCGTCCGCATTCCCGGCAAACTGATTTCCCTCCACCACGAGCCTGTTCACATAGGAATCGTCGCCCGGCAAAACCCTCAGTCCGGCTCCCAGATTCGCGAATACCGCGTTATTCTTGATCACCAATTCCTCGCTCTTGAGAAACTCCGGACGACCGAATTGGATTCCGTCATTCTGTCCGGCCAGGATGCGGTTGTCCCGGATCGTCGCGCTCGTAACCAGAAGCCCCCCGTGAATTGATCCGGGAAGCCCGCGGCCATGAGAGGAAAAGTTGTCCTTGCGCGAGGCCAGGTTATTGCGGATGGCGGTATTCCCGGCCACCAAGGCGTTCTCGACGGGCGGATAAACATTTCCCTCCACGAGGTTGTGTCCGCGCGACTGAAGGTAGACTCCCGGCCAGACGGAGGCTTCCAGCCAATTCCCGGCGACCTCCATATCGGCGCCACTGAGCAGAATGCACCGCCCCCATCGAACACCGAGCACCGTGTTGTGAAGATACCGGTTCCCCTTCGTCGGGAGAAAGTTTTCTCCTGCCGGAACTCCCTGCGCGACCATGGCAATTCCATCGTCTCCGCTGTTTTCAATCTCGTTATAGGCAACCGTGGTATTCACCGAATCATTGAAATGAATCGAGTCCGCTCCGGTGTTCCTGATCGAACAGCCGACAACCCACGTATTCCTGTTCCCTGTTGCCCCCTTCCAGAAAACCGTCCCCATCCGCCCTTGGTCGATAACAATACGAAGCACCTGGGTATTCTCCGCCCCGCCAAATGCAAGGCACCATGCCCCGATCCCCGGATTCCATCGCTGGTCCAGCAGCGGGGAAGTGGAAAACCTCAGATCCCTTACGCTGCAGTTTCTGGCCGCACCAAGATTCCAGAGATAGTATCCCTGCTTTTCCAACTCCGGCGCCTTAAATTCATACAGAATCGCCGAGGCATCGCCTTCCCCCACAAAATGAACGTTGTTCAACGGATCACCAGCCACCGACTTCGGGGACCAGCTGCTGCGATCCGGCAGCACATGCCGGCCAAAGAAATAGTTGCCCTTCGGAATGAAAACAATTCCACCGCCGGACCCGACAGCCTCCACAGCCTTCGCAAAGGCCCCCCTCTCATCCTGAATGCCATCCCCTTTCGCCCCGAAATCCCGGACGTTCACTACTTTCATGGATTCATAGTCGATCCTTGGCATCCCATCCAACCCGGGACGTTCATAAAAGGACGCGGGAAGATTCTCCACCACGGCTCCAACACCCGCCTGGGACAGACACGTTAGCAGCAGAAGACGCAGAGACCAGGAAAGGATCAGTTGGAAAGGGGAACTCACACTCAAGATTGTTCACGTGCACAATATTGGCTCATTCTGCCCTGTCAAGCCCCTGTAAAAATTCTGTATTTATTTCCGCTTCGGTTTGACAGCTCCCGTGTGAACGGCCATTGTGCACGTGGCACATTATGGTTTTCACCCAGAAGGAGATTGTTGATCAGTTGGGAATCAGTCGCGGGACTCTGCACCGTGTTTTGTCCAATTCTCCGCTGGTCAAGGAATCCACGCGGGAGCGGGTCATGCGGGAATTGGATCGCCTGAATTATACCCCGAACATGATTGCCCAGGGGTTGAAAACCAAATCCACGCGTACAATCGGGCTCATCGGTCCCGCCGCACTTCGGATTTCCAACATTGCCAAGTTGGACGCCATTTACCAGGCAGCACGAGCCAAAGGCTACACCATATCCCTGGGATACAGCGACGGAAGCGCATCCGCAGACGCCCAGTGCATCCGGGAACTCAGGGCACGGATGGTGGATGGCTTTATTGCCATGGGAAGAGGGTTGGCGGAAACCGCGCCAGTCTATCAGGAACTCGTCCGGCAGG
>JBGSSC010000005.1:0-4596 GCA_041737265.1 Terrimicrobiaceae bacterium
CCTCTCGAGGAAATTGAGATGAAACCTCGATTCCCATATCGCGAAATCTGGGGCTTGAGGAGTGACGGCGAAGGTCTTCTATGGCTGAAACGACTTAAAACAGGTTCGTCTTACACCTATACCAATGACGCGCACAGTGTAGACAACATTCTGAACACGGAAGCAATGAGGGAGGCACATCCGGAGTATTATGCCCGCCGCGGGGGAAAGCCGATCGTCGGGCATAACGGAAGCCATCCTAAACTCTCGGACCCGGGATTTCGAAATGCCTCGATAGTGTATTTGAACAAAGCGATCGAGGCATATCCCACCCTTCTGAGCACGACCCTTGGAATGCCTGATGGGTTTGGAGCTATCGATGAGAATGACTCGAAAATATGGGTCAAGCCTGATGCGCCTGCAGACGGGGTATTTTCCAACTATGTCTGGAATTACTGGTTGGATATGGCAGCGCGTCTCAAGGAATCCCATCCCGGCAAGTATTTCAACTGCTACTCCTACACCAGCTACCAGCGTCCTCCTGACAAGATCGAAAAACTCCCGGAGAATGTGGCGCTCACTATGATTTATACCGTCTCGAGAGCCATGCTGCCGCAGTACACGGAGCATCTCACTCCCCTGCGGGACAAGTGGATCTCGATGCTCACCTCGGGAAAACTCTTTATCTGGGAATACGTCAACTCGTGCAACAACCCGAACGCGCCCGCGGTTTTTACCAAGATTCTGCAGGAGGACATGAGGCGGATAGAAGGGACTCTCGAGGGAAAATTCAGCGAGTGCAGTCGTGTTCGGACCGGGGATGGCGGTTTTCGGTTGTCCAATCCCGCCCTCACCCACCTGCCTCTTTACTTGCAGGCCAAGCTCTACTGGAACCCCGATCTGGATCTGCAAGCGCTGCTCAATGAGTTTTACGAACTGTATTACGGCCCCGCGAAATCAGAAATGAAGGCGTTCTGGGAGTTTGCGGAAGAAGTGTGGACGCGTCCTGAATCACGCAGCATCACACCCACCACCGGGTATTTGAAGGAACCGGATGTCAAACGGTATTTCGACTTGCTGGCAAAAGCGCGGGGAAAGGTGGAGAAAGGCGGCGTTTACGACCGGCGCATCGCGGGTCTGGAGACCGAGATGGCTCCGCTGCGCAATTATTTCGAGCGCCTCACCCGCACGGGTCCCGCCTTTCAGGGCAGGGTGGAGGAGATCCCCGAAGATCTTGACGGAAATCTGGACAAGCCATTCTGGCAAAAAGGCCCGTGGTATGACATGCGCGAGCTGGTTTCCGGCCACCCCATGGCCGACCGCATCCGGACCAAGGTGGCTTTCCGCCTCAGCCCGGACCGCACCCGGCTGCTTATCGGAGTACAATGTGGGGAACCGGAGATGAAAAAACTCGTGGCCAGGGCCGCCAAACGCGACAATCCGGCAATCTTCGAGGACGACGCCATCGAAATCTATATCGAGTCACCCGAGCGCTCGTATTTCAAAATCGTGGTGAACTCCGAGGGAATCCTCTGGGATGAAAGCCAGGACAGCGAGATCGTCGCACGCGATACCATGCCGGTGCTCTGGAACCCGGCGATTCAGGCGTCAACCCATAAAACATCCAAGGGGTGGTCTGCGGAAATTTCAATACCAACAGTGGATCTGGGCAACACTAGCCTTGGTCCGACTTCCAACCACCCATGGGGTATCAACGTCGGCCGGGCGCGCTGGACCACAGGCGCCATCGAAGCTTTTGGCATCTCACCAACCGGTGAACTGTTTTTTGGCAAACTAACAAAACTTGGGTCCTTATCAGTCCAATAAGGCGGTTACAGAAAAAATTCCGTCAGGGCTTGTTCACGAAAAACGATGCGTCCACCACACTCGCAGGTCCATACAGAAAAGTGCCCCGGCGCATTGTTATTTCCGCTCCTCGTCATCATTGTCGGATTGCTTTGCAGGCCCGCTCTCACGGCGTCGGAAGGCAATGAAAAGTCGCCGCCACGCATCCCGGCCGAGTATTTCGTTTCGATCTCAGGATCGGATGCCAAGGATGGACTGACTCAGGAAACGGCATTCCGGACAGTCCAAAAAGGAATGGACGCGCTCGCGGCAGGGGATACGCTGACCGTTTTGCCGGGAGAGTACAGGGAATCCGTGCGTCGCGAGGATCTGGGCGGCGACAGCCAGACTTTGGTTCGCTCGAAATGGCCCGGCACCGCGCTCCTGCGCGGCGATGTTCCTGCTCCCCGGTTCAAGAAGACTGCCGACTATCGGTTTGTGTATTCCGCTAGGCTTGAACAGGCACCTGTCACGGTTCTCGAGATCGATACGCTAACCGCGTTGCAGCATCAAATGGACCTGGCAGCTGTCGAATTCCAGCCGGGCTCATTCCACTACGATCCTGACACTCAGGTGCTCTCCATTTCCTCTTCCGACCTTCAACCACCCACGGCTCACGTCTACTCGCTATCCGTTGCCTGCGAAAGTGGGCTCCTTCTCGTCCGACCGCGGAACGTGATTGTCGATGGATTGTCCGCCACCGGCTTTTATCCTTCGGAAGACAAAATGCACAATTTTGGCAAACATGTTAGCGGGATCATGATGATCGACCCGGTGGAATGTGTGATTCGCCGATGCACGGCCTATTTGAACGGAAACGGGTTCTGTACAGTGGATGGATCAGGCAATGTTATCGAAAAGTGCGCGGCGTATGGAAACTTCAGTCCATTTCATTCACCAGGGGGCAATTTTGTGTGCTTTAACAGCAATCAGGATACCATTCGGGATTCCCTTGCTTATGGTTCACCCGGCGTGGGGTTCAAATTCTATGCCAATATAAAGGGTCCGGTGTCCTTTGAGGGCAATACCGCCTGGGGACACGGAGGGGATGACTATTGGATCAAAGGCGGGGCACCGGGGATTTCCATGAGCATGGCACAGGCGAGGGGAAATGTCGGCCTTGGACGCTGGCATGTCGGCAAGGAATTTGAGGACAGAGTGAGGAACAACCTCGTTGGTCTTGAGAACACTTATTATCGGGAGATGTCCCCCGACAATGTGAGACTTGCAGGCCTGAATCCAGACCAGGAATTCGCCGATCCTGAAAACCTGGATTTCCGCCTCCAGTCGGGATCGACCCTGCGGGGAAGTGGGCCGGGGGAAACGGACCGCGGGCCATTTCCTTTCGGTAGCAATATTTATTTTATAAGCATGGACGGCCACGATGCGGCGGATGGATTGTCGGTTTCGACTGCTTGGAAAACACTCGAGTGGGCGCTCGGGAGGCTGCGGCCCGGGGACACCCTCTATCTGCTCGAAGGCGAATACCCGGCGCAGGCCGCTCCCATCGAGCTTCGCGGTGCTGTGGATTCGCCGATCCGCCTGAGCGGGCGGGGGACGGGGACAGCGGTTATATCAGGGGATCTCATACTCAAGGGTTCGTCGTTCCTGGGAGTTGAGAGGTTGAATTTTTCAGGGAACGTGGGGCTCGAAGAGGGGACGGATGTCTCATTCACGAAGTGCCGCTTTGCGGGATCACGATATGGGATCAAATCGCATGGAACGAATACCCTCCGCATCGAACATTGCGATTTCTCCGGGTCATCCGAGGCCGGAGTGGTGCTCCAGGCCGGGACAGATGCCTTTCTGCGAGGAAACCTCTTTGGCGGCCCGGACACTCCAGCCGTTCGGATGCCGGATCCCGGTTCGGTTGTGTACAGCGACTACAACGCCTTTCACAACACAGACGCCGCATGGCAGATTGGCGGCAGTGCATTTTCCATGGGGAAAATTCCAAATGGCCAGGAACGGTATTCCTTCCATGCCGACGCCAGCAACGCGGGAACACTCGCTGCCCGGGGGCCTCTGGGAAAGCCCGCTGGAAGATTTCCTACGCGACCAGAAGGCTCCGCGGGCATCGCGGGCCCGTTCCTCCATTCGGCAACCGACACCACCGCCAATCTCGAATGGTGGACGTCCCTGCCCGCAACCTGTGAGGTCGCCTGGGGCGAAACACAGGAGTGTGAGAACACATTCTCCTTAAAGGCGGATGGCTTTCTCTCCTTCAGCCTTGGAGGCCTTACCCCCGGCAAAAAGTATTTCTTTCAAATCCGAGGAGCGAAGCCGTTGAACCAAACCGGCTATCTCCGGGGGCTCCCAGCGGAGTTCGAAACGCCCGCAATGGCTTTCAAAACACCGGACACGCCTCCCGCTCGCCGTACCTTTTATGTTGCGCCAGCTGGGGATGATTCAGCGGACGGGCTCTCCGAGGAAACAGCGTGGCGCACCCCCAACCGCGCAGCAGCGGAAGCTATTGCGGGGGATACTGTCCTGCTTGGAGAAGGCAAATACAGTGGGACAATATGGATTCGGGGCACGGGCGCTGCGGAACATCCTGTCTATTGGAAGTCGATGCCGGGACAACGAGTGACTTTCGATGGGTTGCAGCGTCGAATCCCCAGGGGTTTGATACTCAACTCCAAGCAGGACATCCATTTCGACGGGTTTTATTTCGTTAATATCGGCATGAATGAAGGTGTCGGCAGCCTTGAGCCGACGGGGGTCTTTGTCCTCAACGACTGCGACCGCATCGAAATCACCCGGTGCTTCATG
>JBGSSC010000017.1:0-3659 GCA_041737265.1 Terrimicrobiaceae bacterium
CGTGGGGTAGGAATTGGCCGCCATATCGCGGCGGATTTCTCCCCGCCACGTCAGGTCGCCCTCATCGGTGATAAACAGATTACGGCAGTCGTGAATATAGCTTCCCGAAGCATAGACAAGCTCTCCAAACACGCCCTGTTCGATCATATTCTGAACTTGGAGAATTTGAGGCATGTAGCAAAAATTCTCAGCCATCATGTAGGTCAGGCCGCTGCGTTCGACAGCCGCGATCAAGTCCCACCCTTCCTCAATTGTATAGGCGGCGGTAACTTCGCTGAGCACATGCTTTCCGGCCTTGAGCGCGGCCATCGCCTGCTTTGCGTGCAGGGGAACCGGAGTGGCCACGCAAACCGCATCCACTTCGGGATCGTTCAGCACCTGCTCAAACTCCGTGTAGAGACGGATACCCGGAGTGTCTTTCCACTCCTTCAAGGACCCGGGATTCCGGTCACATAAGGCAACAAGCTCAACTTCGTCTTTGATTGTGTTTGCCGATTTGACAAAGGATTTTCCACGGCCCGCTCCCAGAGTCGCAAAGCGGAGTTTTTTTTGGTTTTTCATAAATTGCAGGATGGCAGTGCCATTCGGGACTCAGCGGCTCGCGATGGCGTGGGCCTCAATTTCAACCATGAGTCCCGGATCAATCAAAGCCCTGACCTCCACCATGGACGACACCGGCATAATGTCTTTGAAATATTCGCCATGAGCCCGTCCGACAGCCTCCCACTGACTGATATCGGTCACATAGGTGCGGGTTCGAGTCACATCCTCAAGCCCGACTCCCAACTGGGCGAGTGCTCCCTTGATCGTTTCAAGGATATGAATGGTTTGTTTATAGGGATCGCCAACACCGACGACTTTGCCATTTTCCATGGCTGTGGTCCCCGAGACTTCCACGACATCCCCGATCCGGATGGCGCGGCAATAGCCCACGATGGGCTCCCACGGAGCTCCCGTGCTGACTCTTTGACGTTCGGTTTTCATAAAATCATTGGATCAGAAACCCTCCGTCCACCGCCAGCGAGTGGCCGGTTACCATGGACGCAGCGTCGGAGGCGAGGAAGATGGTGGCCCCAACGACCTCGTGGGGCATTCCAAGTCTTTGCATGGGAACACGGCCGACGGTCCGCTTCTTCAGCTCCTCCTGAGAAGGAGCCTTTGCCGCCCCTTTGTAGAAACTTGGATCAACCTTTCCCATTTGAGTATCGAACCACGAAGGAAGGATTGCATTGACGGCGACATGAAAAGGAGCCCATTCCACCGCGAGTGCACGGGTGAGTTGACCCACGGCACCCTTGCTCATCGCATAGGCGGGGGATTCCGCAATGCCGGATGCAGAGAATATGGAGCCCATGTTGATGATGCGTCCTCCGCCCCTTTGAATCATAATCTTTCCCACGGCCTGACAGGCATAAAATGTTCCGTTCAGGTTGATGTCCAGAATGCGCTCGAACAGCTCCTGGTCATAATCCTCACTCGCTCCCCGGCGAGTGATTCCAGCAGAATTGACGAGGATATGGATCTCCCCGAACTCAGCCGCCACGGAGGAGACCATCGCGTCCATCGCGTCTGCATCTGTAACATTCAAGGCATAGTGGCGTGCTTTCCTTCCCTGTTTTTCAATTTCGAGTCGAAGGGACGCCAGGCCTTCCTCGTTCAGGTCGGCAATGGCCACATCCGCTCCCGCACGAGCCAGTCCCAGAGCCTGATGCCGGCCTAGGTCCCCTGCAGCTCCGATGACCAGGGCCGTGCGCCCGGACAAGTCAAATTCCCGGATCATTGCGCGGAATATCCCCCATCGGTGTTCAGGATTTGGCCGCTCACCACGGACGAAGCGGCAGAGGCAAGATAGACTGCTGTTCCCCCGAGTTCCCCGGGATCGGGCAGACGCCCCAGGGGATTCCGCTCCAGCCACAGAGGATCCGGATTTTTCCGCATTCCGTCGCTCCAGGCAGCGATGGCATTGACCCTAACGCCTCGGCGCATCCACTCCACACCCAGCGTGCGGGTCATCTGGTCCACGCCCCCCTTGCAGGCAGCAAAAGCCAGGGAGTTGGAGAACCCCAGCGAACCGGCCAGAGATGACAAATTAATGATACTGCCCGAACCGCGTTGTAACATGTGCTTACCTGCGGCTTGGCACATCCAGAAGACAGTCTTGAGATGCAGGTTCACGGAATGCTTCCATTCGTCCGGGGAGATTTCGGTCGCGGGCTTTCCTTCAAAGTCCTCCAGGGCATTCACAAGGATATCAATTTTCCCATGATCATGAATGACCCGCTCTGCGAGATCGAAGGCCTGGTCGCGTCCTGCCATGCAAAAGTTGACATAACCGGTGTCCAATCCGTTCCTGTTCATCGCAGCTTCTGACCTCATCACCAATTCGTGATCGGGATCGGTCAGCACGGACTTTGCCCCTGCAGAAGCAAGTGCCATGGCCAGACTCAGGCCGGTTTCTCCGCAACCCATGATCAATGCCACCATGCCGGCCAACTCCGATGTGCGGCGGGGATTATTATAAATTGTATCCGTCATTCTCTAGGAGTTGAATATTTGAATTTGATGCATTGGAATCATGTCTGAACTGCTGATCCCGGCTAGAGCTGCAGCTGGCTTTTGACCGTGCGGACGATATCGGAAACCTGGGGAAGGGTCTGCTTTTCCAGAGTCCGATTGAAGGGAATGGGAACATCCTTCGTGGCCACACGAAGTACCGGAGCATCGAGGTAGTCGAAGGCCTTTTCCTGGATCAGGGCGCTGAGTTCGCCGCCCCATCCGAACATTTTAGTTGCCTCGTGCACAATGACAGCGCGGGATGTTTTACGGACTGATTGCAAAACGGTTTCTTCATCGAGGGGATTCAGGCAGCGCAGATCAATAACCTCTGCGGAGATTCTCTCCTTCTCCAACTCCCCGGCCGCTTCAAGCGAGAAATCCACCATGCGGGAAAGACTGATCAGGGTGACATCCCTTCCCTCGCGCTTAACGTCGGCCTGACCCAGTGGAAGGAGATATTCCTCCTCCGGCACGTCGCCACTTTTGGCATACAACATTTTGTTTTCGATGAACACTGTTGGAGAACTCCCTCGTATCGCAGACTTCAACAAACCTTTTGCGTCATAGGCTGTGGAAGGCACCACAACATTGAGTCCGGGAATATGAGCGAATAAGGTCTCGAGAGATTGGGAATGCTGAGCGGCATTTCCCCGGCCGCCGCCTCCCTGGGTGCGAATCACCATCGGGACGGACACCTGTCCCCCGGACATATATTTCATTTTTGCCGCCTGGTTGATGATCTGGTCCATCGCAACTGCTGTGAAATCAATCCACATGATCTCGACGACAGGAACCCAGCCGGTCATTGCCGCCCCGATCCCGGCCCCGATAAAGGCCGCCTCGGAAATGGGGGTATCCCGCACACGCTCCGGCCCGAATTCCTCCAGAAGGTCTCTGGTGACCTTGAAAATTCCCCCGTATTCCCCGATGTCCTCGCCCATCAGAAAGACCTTGTCGTTACGAATCATCTCTTCGCGAAGAGCCTCATTCAATGCCTGGGCGATGGTTAGTTGACGCATAGAGTGGTCCTTTACCTAAACAATATCAGTCGCAATGGTTTCCGGTCCCGGCTCTGCGCATTCACAGGCCTTTGCAGCCGCTGA
>JBGSSC010000555.1:0-3436 GCA_041737265.1 Terrimicrobiaceae bacterium
GGGCGAGGCGCTGGGTTGCGGGGCCCACCTGGCAGCTCTGCGGCGAACGAAGTCCGGGCGCTTTTCGGTACAGGGTGCCGTGACGGTCGATGAGCTCAAGACGCTGCCCCGTGAGGAACTGCGGGGCAGAATACTCAGCCTGCCCGCGGTCTCGCGTTTGCGCGGGGCGTGAGGCTGTGACTGTTCTCGACAGGATCAAGGATCTTTCTCTCGTGCCGGGACCGGCGGTTCTGGCGATCGGCGTATTCGATGGTTTGCACCTCGGTCACCGGTCAGAGCTTCAGCGGGCCCTCGACGCCGCGCAGGAACTCAACGGAACGCCGGTGGCAGTCACATTCGACCCGCATCCCGCCCGCACCTTGCGGCCCGGATCAAGTCCACGCATACTCACCGCGACTCCGCATAAGATCCGGCTGCTCTCCGCAATGGGCTTTTGCCACGCGCTTGTCATTCGCTTTGATGCGGCGTTCGCAGCCACGGAGGCAGGCGAATTCCTTGAGGCACTCGTGACTGCGGCTAACCCCTTGGGTGCGGTTGTGGTGGGCTGCGGATGGACATTCGGCCATGGGCGGCGGGGAACCGTTGAACTCATCCGTCAGACCGGCTCAAAACACGGGTTCTTCGCCTTCGAAGTTCCTGCCGTCGAAGCGGGTGGTTCGCTTGTAAGCAGCACCCGCATACGGGCGGCTGTCGAGCGGGGCGACCTCGCCGAGGCTGCCCTATGCCTGGGCCGGCCGTACTCGGTGCTTGGAACGGTTATTGAAGGCCGCAAGCTGGGACGCACGATCGGATTTCCCACAGCCAACCTGCGGGCTCACAGTGAGCAGTTCCCTCCCGATGGCGTCTATGCGGTTCGGGCCACTTGGGACAACACTTCAAAAACTGCCCTCGCCAACATCGGAATTCGGCCCACGTTGAAATCCGACGGCTAGCGGACGCTCGAAGTCCACATCCCGGGCTTCTCGGGCGACCTTTATGGCCGTGATATGGAAATCGTTTTTCTGGAATTTCTCCGGCCCGAGCAGAAGTTTCCGTCCGTTGAGGAATTGAGCCGGCAAATCGCTGAAGATGTCCGGAACGTGATCGAACGCATGCCTTCCCAATGAGCGACGAGCCTTCTCTCCTGATTCCGAAAACCCTCCCGCCAAGCGCTTCTCCCGAGATCGCGCGGCGACGTACCTTTGCAATCATCTCCCATCCGGATGCCGGCAAAACCACGCTCACCGAAAAGCTTCTCCTATATGGAGGTGCCCTGCAGTTGGCCGGCAGTGTGACGGCGCGCAAGAACCAACGCGCCACCACAAGCGACTGGATGGAACTCGAACGGCAACGGGGGATTTCGGTCACCTCCACAGTGCTTCAATTCGAATACGGTGGCTGCGTGGTGAATCTCCTCGACACTCCGGGCCACAAAGATTTTTCGGAGGATACCTACAGGGTGCTCACTGCCGTGGATGCTGCCGTGATGGTGGTGGATGCCGCCAAAGGCATCGAGCCGCAGACCCGCAAACTCTTCGAAGTGTGCCGTCAGCGGGGGGTCCCGATTTTCACGTTTATCAACAAACTGGACCGTCCCGCCCGCCCGCCGCTCGACCTTTTGGACGAGCTGGAAAATGTCCTCGGGATCCACGCACTGCCGTTCAACTGGCCGCTTGGCAGCGGAGAGGATTTCCGTGGAGTTTATGAAAGGCCCACGAAGACTGCACACCTCTTTGAGAAAACCCCGCACGGATCCTACCGGGCTCCCGAGAAACTGGGAGGCGTCGATGATCCGCTGGTCAAAGCGGCCATGACCCCCGACACCTACGAGAGGTTCCGGGAGGAGATCGACCTGCTTGAAGGGGCCGGTGCCGGTTTCGATGCCGCGGCCATCGACCGCGGGCACCTCACGCCAGTCTTCTTTGGCAGCGCAATGAATAATTTCGGCGTGCATTTGCTGCTCGACGGATTCTTGAAAATGGCCCCGGCCCCCTCACAGCGGTTAGTGGCCGGCGGTATTGTCAAACCCGATGACCCGGCATTCTCAGGTTTCATCTTCAAAATTCAGGCAAACATGAATCCGAAGCACCGGGACCGGATTTTCTTTGTGCGGATTGTCTCGGGGGAGTTCAAGCGCGACATGGTCGTGCCTCATCCGCGCACGGGAAAGCCGGTTCGTCTTTCGAATTCCCAGCGTCTGTTCGCCCAGGAACGCGAGACAGTTGATACTGCATGGGCCGGGGATGTTGTCGGAATTGTCGGCAACCAGGATTTCCAGATCGGTGACACCCTCACCGAGAACCCGGCGGTTGCCTTCGACGAGATCCCGCGGTTTCCGCCGGAGTGTTTCGCTCACATTCACAGCGCCACCACTGCCACTCAAAAGCGGTTTCGCGAGGGGCTCGACCAGCTTCTCCGCGAGGGCGTTGCACAGCCATTCGAGTTGAAAGACAGCCTCATCCGGCTGCCTCTGCTGGGCGCCGTCGGACCGCTGCAATTCGAAGTCCTCAAATACCGGCTTGAAGCCGAGTATGGTGCCGAATGCCGCGTGGAGATGGCCTCCTGGAGCATCGTCCGTTGGGTCGGAACACCTGACAAGAAGCTGGTTTTACCGACCGGAGCCTCCGAGGCAACAGATGCCGCGGGAGAGAGAGTCGTGCTCTTCAGCACACCCTGGTCGCTGAAATATTTCGCTGAGAAGAACCCAGACGTTCCGCTCGAGGCGATGGCTCCCGCCCCTCAGCGCAGTTAGCGCGCCGCCGCGACGATTTCGTCCAGCGCCCGCAGGTGGGCAGCGCCTGAAAATCCGGCACGAACCCAGTCCCCTCCAAGCGAAGCACGGCGAAGTGCTTCCTTTGGGTCATCGACTGTGGATGCGATTGCGGCCGCCCAGGCTCCGGGATCTCCCGAGGGAACGACCCACCCGGTCTCACCATCGACGACGGTCTCTGGAAGGCCTCCCGCATTTGAGACAACAACCGGAACCCCGAGCGCAAGCGCTTCGAGCTGGGCGAGACCCAGAGGTTCGTTGCGGGAAGGCATGATCACGACATCGGCCCGTGCAAGCAATGGGGCCACCGGCACCACGAGCCCCGCAAAACACACGTGAGCCACAAGACCGAGCTTCTCAACCCTCCGCCGCAAATCCGCTTCCTTCGGCCCGCTGCCCGCCAACACACAAGCAATGTTCGGGTAGCGGTCTTTCAGCACCGCGATCGCGTCCAGCGTGGTCCGGTGGCCTTTTTCGGAGCGCAACATCGCCGCTTGAACGACCACCGGAGAGCGTCCGCAAAGCCAGCCCGCGAGGGATTCCGGGAGCGAAAGAAGCGATTGCTTCTTCAAATCCTCAAAAGGAACAATTGGCCGCAACACCTGAACCCGGCCGGGCCGTACAGCCGGATTCGCGATGATCAAGCGGCGGAGGTATTCGCTCGGCACCACAGTCCGGTCCACGAAC
>JBGSSC010000031.1:0-3501 GCA_041737265.1 Terrimicrobiaceae bacterium
CCTATGTCATCGACGCGGACAAGCCGACGGGTGTTCTGCCGGAGATCGCGCAGCGGCTGGCCGCGCGAGGGGCTTATCAGCGGCGTTCGGGCGCCAATTTTCTCTACGATCCCGAGCAGATGAAACTGGTGTTGGAGGAGATGTGCCTGGAGGCGGGGATCGCGCTGCAGTTTCACACCCGGGTGGTGGCCGCGCAGGTCGGTGCGCACGGCAGGCTGGAGGCCATCTTCACAGAATCGAAATCCGGACGTCAGGCCTGGCGGGCCTCCATTTTTATCGACTGCACGGGGGACGGAGATCTCGGTGCGCTGGCGGGCTGCCAATTTGCTCTCGGCCATGAGGGGACGGGTGAGATGCAGCCGATGAGCCTGATGGCCTTGATCGCTGGTCTGGATGCCGAGGAAAGCCGGATCTTTTATGATGTGCACAACCCCGACCGGAAAGACGCCCTGCTCTCGCAGTTTCTCCTAGCCGGCCACCGTCCAAGCTACGGAGCCCCCACGCTGTTTCCCATCCGGGACGATCTGTTCGCCCTCATGGCTAATCATGAATACGGGGTGGATCCGACCGATGCGGCGGCAATGACTGAGGCGACTCTGCGGGCACGGCGGGAGATTGACCAATCCGTCCAGGCCCTTCGGTCGTTGGGAGGAATCTATCAGAATGTAAGATTGGTCGCCACCGCGGCCCAGATCGGCGTGCGGGAGGGCCGGAGGCTGGCCGGGCGGGACCGTGTCACGGAGGAGGATCTGGTTTCCGGCCGACGGCGGAGGGATTCCGTCTGTCGCGCTACGTTCGGGATGGATGTGCACTCCCCCAATCCGGTTGTGAGCAAGGCATTTGATCACAGGAACCGGCGACCGGTTCTGCCGTATGACATTCCCTACGGGGCATTGGTGGCGGAGAGAGTAGACGGGCTGATGATGGCAGGGCGCTGCATCAGCGGAGATTTTTTGGCGCATTCGAGTTACCGGGTGACCGGTAATGCCGTCGCCATGGGAGAGTCAGCCGGCCGGGCGGCGGCCCATTGCGCCAGCAGCGGACTTCTGCCCCACCAGATCACTTGGCCGCTGTCCGTCCAGGAGGAAAGCCGGCAGCTTCCGACCGCCTCAAGAATGGTCCAATCCAATCCTGAAGGGGAATTGCAGCCACGATAAATTTTTGGAGGTAGTATTCCCCAAAGTCAGTCCGATCTTCCCACGGGCCGGGCGGGGTTGCCAGCCACCGAAACGCCGGGGGCCACATCGGCGATGACAACCGATCCGGCACCGATCTTCGCTCCGCTCCCGATGGTGATCGTACCGATCACAACGGCGTTGCAACCGATTTCCACGTCGTCACCGATGACCGGCACGTCGTCTGCACCCTTGCGGTTTCCGATGGTGGTGCATTGGCGGAGTGTGCAGTTTTTCCCCATTACAGTCGATTCATGGACCACCAGCCCGACGCCATGGTAAAGCTTCAACCCGGGCCCGATGCTGGCTTTATAACTGATTTCGATGCCAAGCACCCACTCAACGATCAAAGTGTAGGCGGCCAGGCAGGGCCAACCGAGCCAGCGGATCGCGGGAGGCAAATGGTGACAGCGCCGGGCAATCCGGAAAAACGCGAGCACCAGGCAGCTGCGCAGGTTGCCTTTGTTTGCCGCCCAGTCTTGAAGCAAGCCGTCACTCATCTATCGTGGGCTTCGTGGTCTCATTTTTCATCCCGGAGAAGTATTTGCCAGACGCGCCCCGTCGGGAAGCATGGAAATCCGGCGAGGGGCTTTCTCTGCTCGGCGAGGGAAAAGCTGCGACCGCACAGGCATGGATTTATCAGACGTGGTTGAGGCTGACCGAAGCCGGATTCGCCGCGTGTCTGGTCCATGAACTTCCGAAAGCGGGCATTGTCGTCGCGCTAACAGGCACGCTGCCCCCCCGATATCGCCCGCCCGGCGCGCAGCTCCTCTTGGGAGTTGCGGCGGATGGCCTGCCTCACCCCGGTGCCAACCTCCACCTCCTTCAAAATGCCGCCCATGCAGCCCGGCTTCCCGGCTCAGTGTTTATGCCGCACTGGCCGCACCCCCAACTTGTGCCCCGCGACTCTCAACGCGGTGACGTCTTCCGAAATGTCCGGTTCCACGGCGACGCACGCAACCTTCCAACGGAACTTGCAGCCCCTGCCTTTGCTGAAGCACTGCGCACACAACTCGACCTGGCCTTCGAGATTCGCCCTCCCCATCAATGGCACGACTACTCGGATGCCGATTGCGTGCTCGCCATCCGCACCTTCGACCGCAAACCCCTTCTTTCGAAGCCGGCGACAAAGCTCTACAATGCCTGGCTTGCGGGAGTGCCCGTTCTGGGAGGTTTGGATTCGGCGGCGCGCACCGATGGCCACCCTGGGATCGACTACATCTCCTGTGGCTCGCCGGACGAAGTTCTCAGCACCCTGCATCGATTGAAAGCCGACCCAGTGCTCAGAGGCTCCCTTGCAGATGCTGGAGCCCGAACCGGCCAAAATTTCTCCCAACCGGCAACCACCGGCCGCTGGAAAGCACTCCTGCTCTCCGTATCCAATACCCTCGCACCGCGCTGGCAAAAAAAAGGCGCACTTGGCAGGCGCATTATTTTGATGCGGCAGGGTTTGCTGCTGGCTATTGACCGGGCCTTCCTCTCGTAGGGGGAAACCGTACATTGGTTCTCCCCCGAAAAAGTGGACGCTTGGAGCGCAGTGAGTAGGGGCTGCGGGTTTGCTACTTTTTTACAATACGGTCTCTTCTTTGCCTGATCGTCTTGCGTGGGCTTCTGGGCAGGCGGGCTGAGTCGCACTTTCAGGCCCTCGCAAATTTTTGTCTGCGAATGATGCCGCGAATCACCGCGATACTTTTTCTTATCTTCGGCCTGATTTTGATCGCGGATGGAGCCGGATGGTTCTTTGGTCATCCACTGCTGCCAGTCTCGCCCTGATCAGAGCCCCATTGCAGATTGCTGGGGCACTACGACGACGCGGGAAGTTCCATAAATGCGCCGAGTAACCCGGCCATGGCCCCGGTGAGCAGGCAGGCCAGGGTGGAAGCAAGCAAAACCCGCCAGGCCAATCGGCCCGCAACGCCGCGCTGCTCGGGGGCCAATGCGCACAAGCCGCCAATGAAAATCCCCAGCGAGGGAAGATGGGCAAACCCGCACAAAGCATAGGCCAGGATGACCGCAGACCGGGGATCGCTCCAGCTTCCAGATTCCAAGCTCTCCGCGAGGCCGACAAACGACGGAATTTCAGTGGCCACCAGGCGCAAAGCCAACAATTCCGACGCGCCAGAGGCATCCGCGGCAGGGATCCCTATCATCCAAACGAAGGGAAGAAAAATCCAAGCCAACACAGATTCCAAAGTCAGGCCGGGAAATCCAAACCAACTTCCCATCCAACCCACTCCCTCATTAACCAAAGCGAGCAATCCCACAAAGGCGATAAGCACGGCGGTAATGCCAAAAATCAACTTCAGCACGTCATTGGCTCCCTGCG
>JBGSSC010000114.1:0-6570 GCA_041737265.1 Terrimicrobiaceae bacterium
GGAGTGAACTTCGATTTAAACACTCTGGAAGTTGCCGGGCTTGTGATGCTCTTCGGTTACCAGATGGTGCTGTTTGCGTGCTTCGTCCGGATCTTTGCTTTCACCCGGGGATTTCTTCCCGCCAATCACGCCCTTGCGAAGGCCTTCCGCTTTTTTACTTTGGAAAAAGGTCTTTTTGCCGGCCTTGCCCTCTGTGCAGCCGGTGGAGTCCTTATCGTGCTGACTCTCTTCGGATGGGCCGCTTCCGGTTTCGGAGACCTCGATCCTCTCGTGGCGACGCGGGCGGTCATTGCCGGCCGGACTCTGGTCTCGCTTGGCGGTCAGACGGTGTTGTTCAGCTTGATCTTCAGCTATCTCGGGATTGAGGAAAAACACCCTCCCGGCAAGAGGGGCTGAGGCCGCATTGGTGGCCCGCCTCTTTTCATCCTGCCTGCGGCAACCGGACGAGGCGGCCCTCGCGCCACGATGCATAGGCGGCTGCCGTGACCTCTGCAATGTGGATCGCCTCATCCCAGCCATTGATTGTTGGCGGATGCCCTGCGCTCACGCACGCGGCAAAGTGCTCCATCTCGGCTGTGTATGGGTTCACTTCTTCGAAGTGCACGGGAAGGTAGGAGGTGCTGCCTTTCCTCTCCTGAGTGGCGTCGTAAGATTCACCTTCGCCGGACGTCACAGCGCTGACCGACCCGCCAGTCCCTTGACCGATGGTTCCTTCGGCCAGAATTGAGCCCGCATCTCCATAGACCTCCAGGCGGCTGAGCGACGATTCATCCCGCACGCAAAAAAAGCTGTCCACCGAGGCATGGCAGCCTGATGCAAATTGTAGAAGGGTCGTCGCAGAGTCCTCACTGCGGTAGCTGTGGACCTGGGTTGTCGTCATGGAAAAAACGCCGACAATGCGGTCCCGGGTCAGAAACTCAAGGAGGCTGAAGCAGTGCGTCGCCATGTCAATCAACGCTCCGCCGCCTCCCATGTCCGGATCCTGCCGCCAGGCATTCTCAATTGGCGGATACCAACAGGAGAGCTGAGCCCGCATCGAGACAGGCCTGCCAATGATTCTCCCCGTGATCATTCGCTGCATCTGACGATGGGCTCCGTGGAAGTTCATCATGTATCCCTCCATGAAAGGGATCTTCTTTTCTTCGCACATGGTGCGGGCTTTGAGGGTTTCAGCAAGTGTGCGGGCAACCGGTTTTTCGCAGAAAACCGGCTTCCCGGCATTTGCCGCCAGGTGAATGTGGGCGGTGTGAAGAAAGACCGGTGACGCGATATACACAGCCTCCACGCCGGCGTCAGCCATGAGCGCCTCTGCATCGTTGTAATACCGTGGAATTGCAAACTCCGCCGCGATCGCGGCAGCGTTGCGCAAGTCCATCACGGCAACAACCTCCACTGCGGTATTGCCCGCGAGCGCTGGCAACATCCTTCTCCGGGCGATTCCGCCTGCACCAAGAATTCCGATCTTCATGGCCCCGGGGTGGCGCCGGCGAAGCCCTCGTGGAAAAATACCGGCGCGTACCCGTTCCCGGTGCACCACTTGATCGCTGTCTCACAACGCAGGAAGTGATCCGGACGGTAGGCCTTGTAGTCGGGCCAGAAATACTGTTCGTGTGTGACGAGGTCCATCACCTCGGCTGTCTGAGGGTCACCCTTGAGGGGCTCAAGAATGGATGCAATCATCCCGGGCGGGGTGTTGTTCAACACCAGCTCGAACTTCGAGAAAACCAGCCCGGAATCAAAATCCTTGAGAAAATCGCGGTTGTGCAAAATGGCCGAGCGCCCGTTGTCCATGCAGTAGTTGATATCGTACACCGAGGTGCCGGTTGGCCCGGGCGGAAGCTCTCCATCGCCAGTGTAGCTGCCTTCCATGGCAGGAGCAAAAAATCCGCTCAGGATGCGGGTTCCGCGGTCGTGAAGCGCCTTCCATGCGCCGGGATCAACCATGGCCCAGTGCACAACCGTCGTCGGGCTGTAGGCGGCTTCACCGGCGAACCGCAAAATCTCCGAAGCCACCAAATCGTAGTCAGCCCCAATTTCTACGGGTGTGCAATTCTGATAGGGCCGGTCCGGAAACTCGCTCTTTGCATGGAAGGCCCATGTGAGCCAGTTGCCGTTGTCTGCGAACTCAGCCCGATACCTGTCGGGGAATTGATCAAGAGTGAATTTTCCGTCGGGGCTTGAGAAGAACACGTTCAGCGCGAACTTCGTGCCATACCGGTCGTGGAGGTCACGCAGACCCCTAAGATAGAAACAATCGAAGATCGAACGTGGGCGGGTGCGCGCAATCTCCTCAAGGCAGAAAATATTGTCGTCAATGCTGATGCGGTAACGTGGGCGAGAAAACCTGTCATACACCACGCGCACCTGCGTCAAAACCGGTCCGCCGGGTGAATCGGCTGTCGCCGTGATGACTTCTTCCTCCTCCGTGATGAGCACCCCGGCGCTGAACTCCGCCCCGTCGCGCAACGCCGGCCTCCCGTTAATCCAAACGCTCCTGCCGCAGGCTGCTGTCCACTCCAGTCTCGCGGTGATCCAAAGACCTTCAGCCATCCGGCCATGGCGGTGGTTGAGCACCGACCCGTGGAGCGGTTCCAAAAAGCGTGCCAACCCGGAATCCGACACACTCATCAACACGCTCACGGAGCACAGAGTTTCTTCGCAGACTCGATGACCGCTGTCTCCAGGCAGTTGATCTGATCGGGTGAAAGTCCATAGAGCGGCAGGTGGGTGTATTCCTCAAAAAATGCGGTCTCGGCATTCGGGCAAGTGGCACGGATCGCCTCGCGGTCGTATCCGAACTGCTCAAAAATCCGGTAGTGGTAGAGCGGGCAGAAGTGTGGAATTTGCGTGATCCCGCGGTTTGCCAACTCGGCCTTCAGGGCCTGGATTCCGCCCACAATCCGCTCGTTCACTCTCAGCAGAAACAGATGAAATGTCGCACCAAACTCTGCGCTGTCCATCGGTCCAGGCACGAGCCCTTCGACATTCGAGAACGCGGCGTGCAGCCTTGCTGCCACAGCGCGGCGGCTGGCAACGATTTCGGCGTTCCGGCGCATCTGACGCAGCAGGGCCACCGCCTGAATCTCGGTCGTTGAAGAATTTCCCGCGGCAAAAAATCCGTCCCGGGAATCGTTCGCGGTTACGTTATACAGCCAGTGCTCGGGAGGGGGTGTCCGAAGGTCAAAGCCAACAAACCGCGCCTTGGCAAATTGCTCGCCCAGCGGGTCGTTGGTCACAACAATCCCGCCCTCGCCGAGAGAAGTGATGTTTTTCACCTCATGGAAGCTGAAGGCCCCGAAATCACCCACTGTTCCCAGCGGGTGGCCCTTGTAGTGGCCTCCGAATCCGTGCGCCGCGTCTTCGATGACCGCGATCCCTTTTTCTTCCGCCACCTCAAGAATCGGATCCATATCCACGGGGTAGCCGCCGATGTGAACCGGCACGATCGCTTTGGTCTTCCGGGTGATTTTGCGAAGTACATCCTTGGGATCCATGTTCACTGTCTCCCGCTGCACATCGGAAAAAACAACCCTGGCCCCCTTGCGCAGGACCGGGCTTGCCGTCGCGATGAAAGTGATCGCAGGAATGATCACCTCGTCGCCTTCTTTTACCCCGGCCATGTCCAGCGCGATGTCATAGCCCGCTGTCCAGTTCACCACGAAGGAAGCATGCTTCACTCCCAGCATCCCCCTCGCCAGATCCTCCACAGCAGCGACATTTTTCCCCAGCGACAACTTCGTCGCCGGTTGACCCTCACGGAAAATTCCTACCAAGACCCGCTCCACTTCTTCCATCCCGACCCGATAGCCTTCGGGATTCCCCCCCGGCGTCACCAAAAACCGGAGGATATCCATTGCAAGACCAACATCCGGCTTCACCGCCACCGCATCCCACGGCACCTTCGAGTCCCCCGTATTGTAACGGAAATCACTGGTCTCATTTTGCTTTGTAGTTGCAGGCATGACCGTAAATCTAATGATTTCGAAGAAATCCGTCAATTTAATATACAAAAAACTGCGTTTAATGATCTTTGATTTGCAATAATATTGTGGTTGTGTTACAAAAATGCATCATAAAGTAGGATGAATCAAAAAACAAAGCTGCGGGAACGGGCGATTGAGAGAGCGATCCTTCAGGGGGCGATCACCCGCCGGGAGCTGACATCCGGTACGACCGACAGGCTCGCCACGGTGGGTGAAGCTGTGCGCTCGTTATTGGACGAGGGGATGCTGGAGGAACCCGAGCGGGTGGGGAAATCGAGTAATGGCCGGCGGGCATCGCCTCTCAGACTCCGCGCGGATTTCGGGGCCTTTCTTGGAGTGTCTTTGAGCCCGGGAGGTCTCCGGGCGGTGCTGGTGGATGCCTCGGGAAAGAGCATCGCATCAACGGCAAGTGAACCTGTGAGCGGCAGCACCACGGAGGAAGTCCTTCGAATGATCTGCCGCTTGACGGAGGAAATTTCCAGCCGGTCCGCTCCGCCGGTGAAGATCCTCGCTGCGGGTTTTGCAGATCCGGGGTTGGTGGACGAAAAGCGCGGCATTTCGATCAAGGCAGTGAACCTGCCCGGGTGGTCGGACGTGGCAACTGCGGAGGTCCTGGGCAAGCATCTCGGCTGCAGGGTCTTCGTTTTTCCAGAAATGGCCGCCCGGGCATACGCGGAGCGATTGCTGGAAGGGAACGGGTCTGCGGAGGGGTGGCTGCATCTCAACGTTAGTGAGGGTGTCGGAAGTGCTTACACGCGAGGTCTGGAGGCCTTCGTGGGAGATAGTTCGTGTCAAATGGAGATCGGGCACCTTGTCGTCGAGGAGGACGGGGCACTTTGCTCGTGCGGCAATCGCGGCTGCCTTGAGGCCTATGCAGGCCGGGAAGGGATCCAACGAAGGGTCCACCAACTCACAACCATGGCCGTGCGGTCCCGGTTGGTTGAAGCTCCCTACTCGACATCGCATTTTGTCGAATGTGCGCGCGCGGGAGACCGTGCAGCGGTGCGACTTGCCATGGAAACCGCACGATATCTGGGCCGGGCGATCGCGGCATGTGTCTGCCTGCTCAATCCTGCTCAAATCCGCCTTAGCGGAACCCTCTTCTCTCTGGATGAAATTTTGCTGCCGGAGATCGGCCAGGAGGTAAGCCTCCACTGTCTCCCCCAGGCGGTCGATGGTCTGGAGTGGAGGATTTCCACACTCGGGGAAGAGGCCGCCGCAGTCGGTGCCGCACTGCGCGCCCGCCACACAACACTTTCGGCTCTCGCCTGATCCGGCGGGAGCCGGTGCCAAGGGCCGGGGTGTTGGCAAGGACTCTTGGTGAGAAATGGCCCCCGTCGCCGCCGGATCAGAAAATTTTGCTTCGCAAAATGAGAAAGATTCCTCCTCGTGCTATTTCACTGCAGGATTTGAACGGCGAGGGGCTCACCTGCATTCGGCCATGCGATATCGGACAACGTACGTTCCATCCGGAAGGCTGGGACGAGGCCACGGATCGAGGTCGTGACGCGACCGGCCTGCGGGCAAGCAGGTTTTTGGATAGATCCTTGATGCCATCCGGTGTCCGTGGGTGTCTTCTACGATCACCTCAAGGGATACGGCCCGTTCTGCCCCCCAATGAATCAGAACCGGACGGATCAAATCATCGGGACCATATGCGACATCGACATCCGCACTGCCCGCAAGTGTCGGGGAAAAGGCCATCCGTACGGCATGAAAGGCGAGTTTTTTGTGCCACAGCGCATCAGTAAGAGGCTTTTCGTACGTTCCGGAGTTGGCGCCTCCATCCAAAGAACACCACATCACTCCATCGTAGTCCAACAACCGCTTTTTCCGATAGGCCTCGTAAGCACTGAAGGCCTGCCACGCCTGACTCGTCCTCCACTCGGAAAAATCCAGATTCCGGCCGATTGAGCCGGCCTCCGTGCCGAATTCGTACGAGCGGATTTTATAATAGGGTTGCCCCTGCAACAGCTCCCAGTTCGGTTGGGCCGCCGACTCCTCACTCTCGAAATCAAAGTAGGCATGGGAGGTGCTGGACAGATATTCGCGGCGGAAGCCGCTGCGGATCCATCCCTGGTCGCCGGTCCATTCCGGAGGATCGGGCCACATCCGCAAAACATCCCACTCCCGGCCATAACCGGTGGGAGTTTCCATGTTTCCACGAACCACCATGGGATGCCCCCATGCCTCGATGGAAGCAAGCGTGCGTCCGTCTCTTCCTTTGACTCCTTCCTCATCCGGGGAATCCAGGCGGTCAAAATTCGCGGTGGGGGAAATCAGACGGGACGAATCCACGCGGAGGATGGTCTCAACGACCCGGGTGAACCAGCGGGCTCCATCGGTCTCCCAGTTTGTGAATGCGGGATGGTTGCCCGGTTGCCACATGACGATGCTCGGATGGTTTCTCACCCGCAGGATGTCCGCGGCGAGATCATCAAAATCGATTTGCCACGGGCTGGAGGTCCGGATCCACTCGTTGGTGGTCCAGACAAAGAAGATTCCCAACTGATCTCCGATCTCCGCAAGTCTCGGATCGTTGGTGCCGCCCGATGGCCCGTCGTGGATGCTCATTCGAATCGTGTTT
>JBGSSC010000142.1:0-6034 GCA_041737265.1 Terrimicrobiaceae bacterium
GTGCCTTCCCAGCCTTCGAATGCCTCGTAGACCGGCTCGTCCGTCCGCGCCATCACAACGTCGGTTTCCATTACATCGCGAACCTGCGGTCGCACATCGCTGACGAAAGCCGGTGCCTCATAGCCGAACCGCTGTAGAGCATATTCGATGCGTTCGTTCGTATGTCCGCAACGCGCGGGAGCGACCCCCGCCTCGCCGGTCGCCGTCTTGAATTCAGCGTAGCCGATTGCGGAACAGATGGAGTCCATGTCGGGGTTTTTGTGGCCTATAACCAAAGTTTGCATGCGGTCTGGACAGGATGTCCAACTGTGGGAAGATGGCAAGATTGGCATGAAGGCGACTCACTATTTCGCATTTTGGACGGCTGTGAGCCCGGTCATACAACCCGCTGGAACCTGAACACCGTGGCCAAAAAAAAGCGCATCCTCATCCTCTCGGCTTCGGTCGGGTCCGGTCACGTGAAGGCGGCCGACGCACTTGCGAGCGCCTTTCGAGCGCGTGATGATGTCGATGAAGTCCTCTCCGACGACTCGTTGGATCACACAAACGTCCTGCACAAGCAGTTTTACTCCTCGCTCTACAAGCGGCTGTCCGGTTTGCTTCCCGACTTTCTGGGCTGGTGGTATGAAACGAGCGACGATCCGTGGGTTTCTGACAAAGGGCGCCTGGTTTTTGACCTTCCGCAGGCGCTTCCGCTCATGAATCTCGTGAAGGAATTTCGTCCCGATGCGGTTATTTGCACCCACTTCATGCCGGCGGGGGTGGTTTCCTATCTGATTGGCTCGGGCCGTCTGGAGACCGAACTGGGAATCGTGATCACCGACTACCACTTTCATGCGTTTTGGATGACGCGGGCTTTCCACTGGTATTTTGTCGCGCAGGAGGAAGATCGGATCCATATGCAGGAACTGGGCCTTCCCGGGGAAAGAATTCACGTGACCGGCATCCCGGTGGGCCCTGAGTTTTCGAAGCCTGTGGATGCGGCAGCGGTCCGACTCAGGCACGGCTTGGATCCCGGGAAGCCCACCCTCCTGGTGGCAGCGGGAACCCTCGGGCTGAGTCCGGCTCTGGCCGTGGTGAGGCGGCTTGTCGAACTCGACAGCGGCGTGCAGGCGTTTGTTGCCTGTGGAAAAAACAGCGACCTCCAGAAAGACGTTGAGGAACTCGTTGCCGGTTGTCCCGGCCGGTTCAAGGTGCTCGGATTCACCGATGAAATGCCGGCTCTGATGGGGGCCTCGGATCTTTTGCTTAGCAAGCCGGGGGGCATCACGACGGCCGAGTCGCTTGCCCGCGGACTTCCTATCGTGATCCTCGATCCGATCGGTGGCCAGGAGGAGCGCAACGCGGATGTGTTGCTCGAAGCCGGTGCCGCCATCAAGTGTAGTGAAGTTACTGTCCTCAATCACAAGCTCAAACGGTTGTTCAACGAGCCGGGGAGGCTGGCTGCCATGGCGGAGAACGCCCGCCGGCTTGGGCGGCCCACAGCGGCCACCGATATTGCAGGAATCGTCGCAACGGAATCGCCCCGGCGGCCCGCAGTCATCTCGCCAATGCGGGAAAAGGCACTGCGCAAACGGATCGAAGAGCGGGGATGACTCCCGGCGGGTTTTTGTGGGGGGTGGCAACCTCCGGTTACCAATGTGAAGGTGGGTACAATGGCCCCGGCCAGCCGCAGAACAACTGGTCCGCCGCGGAGGCCCGCGGGGACGTCGCGCGCACCGGGGACTCCACCGGGTTCTGGCACAGATACGAGGAGGACTTTGCCCGTTGTCGGGGGATGGGTCTCAATGCGTTCCGCATGAGCGTCGAGTGGGCAAGGGTCCAACCTTCCATTACAACCGAGCCCGGGCCGCCTCCCGGCTTCGATTATGTTGTGCTGGATGCTTATGCCGACCGGCTTGCCGCCTGTCGGGAACACGGACTGGAGCCGGTTGTAACCCTGCACCACTTTACCCACCCCGCCTGGCTCGGAGTGGACGCGTGGCTGAGGGACGATATCCCCGGCCTCTTTGCCCGTTTCGTGGAGGTTGCCACCTCATGGATCAATGAGCGGCTTTTAAAGGCCCACGGCCAAGCGCCCATCCGGTGGTTTGTCACCCTCAACGAGCCGAACATGCTTGTCCTGAATACCTACCTGAACCGCCACTTTCCCGGAGGAGGGGGCTTTGGTATGGCGGTCGGAGTGAGTGCCTATAACCGGCTGCTCGCGGCTCATGTCCGTGCCTATAACGCGATCCACGACCTTTACGCCGCATCCGGCCATCCGACACCCATGGTCACCATGAATACCTTCTGCAGTGATGCCTACTGGTCGGAAAAAATGCTGCTCGACCTGCTCTTTGCACGGGAGAGGGGGATTTGCAGGGCGGACATTGCTGGTTATTTGCTCGACGGCTCGAAGCGTCTTCGAAAGGCATTCCATCATGCTGAATTGCCTTTCCATGCAGACCCCCTTGTCTGGTTCGGCCGCCTGGTTCACTTCCTGGTTGACCGCCTGGCTCCGAAGCATGCGACGGGCGAAACCTATTCCTACTTTCTCGACGAATTGGAAAAGTCTCCCCGCATCCGGGTTCTGGATTTTCTCGGTCTCGACTATTACGATCCCTTCACCGGGCACCTTTTTCGACCGCCGGCTTTCCACGACATCGAATTTAAAAGCCTGGCCCTCACAGCCCACCTCATGGCGGGCCTCTCCCGCAAGTGGTGGGACTGGCATGTCCTGCCCGAAGGACTTCATTTTTTCTGCAAGTATTATGCGGAAGAGTTCTCCGGTCTGGCGGTACTTGTGGCTGAGAATGGAATGGCGGTCCGGTGCACCGCCGATGGCACCGCATGCAATCCCCGCCGCGACCGTTTGAGCCGGAGTGCCTTTCTGGAAGCCCATGTGGCCCAGATTGCACGTCTGGTGCAGGAAGGGGTCCCCATGCTCGGTTATCTTCATTGGTCTCTCACCGACAACTATGAGTGGGGATCTTTCACTCCCCGCTTTGGATTGTTCGGGATCGACTACACGCGTAACGCAGAGCGTTTGGTGGAAGGGCCCGCCGGAGACCGGCCCTCAGATACCTACAAAAGGCTTGTTGCTGCAGCTGCCGGCCGGCGAGCTGAAAATTCTTGAGCGGCAGCCTCTCCCGATTCATTACCTCCCCATGTTCATTGCAGTCATATCCGGGGCGTTTCTCGCTGCGTATCTCGTGGGGTCATTTCCCGCAGGTTATCTGGCCGGTTTGGCGTGCGGCGTTGACCTGCGTAGTGCGGGAAGTGGCAATGTCGGTGCGACGAACGCACTGAGGGTTTTGGGCAAAAAGTGGGGGTATGCGGTTTTTGCTGCCGACCTCATCAAGGGGTTTCTCGGAGTGAAAGTGGCTCAGTGGCTGGGGGGGGCGTTTGTGTCGGATGCCGCTTCGGTCTTCGGGGTGGCGGGAGCCGTGGGCGCGGTTGTTGGACACAACTTTCCCGTCTGGCTCGGCTTTCGGGGAGGGAAGGGGATTTCGACATCCGGCGGTGTGATGCTTGCACTTTTTCCTTTTCCTGTTTTTGCCGCTGGTTTCGTGGCGTGGATGGGTTTGTTTTTTTCGACCCGCTACGTTTCGATTGCATCGCTCGGGGCCGCCGTCGCACTCCCGCTCGCCAGCGCAGTGCTTTGGCTGAACGGGAAATGTCCGCCCCTTCTTGTGATCGCTGCCATTGCAATGTGTTGTCTCGCCTTTTACCGCCACCTGCCGAATATCAAAAATCTGCTCAACGGAACCGAGCGCCGGTTCGGGCAAAAAAAAACGGAGTCCAGCGAATAAATCCATGTTCAAAACGATCAGCATCATTGGCGCAGGGAGCTGGGGCACCGCGCTCGCCATCCTCCTCGCGGAGCACCGCGGCCGCGTGCGCCTATGGGCACACAATCCTGAAGTCGCTGCCGAATTGGTGGGTCAGCGGACAAATTCCTCCTACCTGCCGGGGATGCGCCTGCCCCCCAACGTTTATGCAACGGCCGATCTGGCCGAGGCAGTGGATGCCGAGCTGATCCTTCTGGTGACACCTTCCAAGGCTGTTCGCGAGGTGTGTTCCCGTTTCGTTTCCATTGGTTTGCCCGATTCGGCCGTGTTGCTATCCTGCACGAAGGGCATCGAGCACGAAACCGGCAAGCTGATGAGCCAGATTATTGAGGAGGTTCTTCCCGGCCGTGGCGTGGCCGTGCTTTCGGGACCCAACCTTGCTGTGGAAATCGCACAACGCATCCCGGCTGCAGGGGTGGTCGGCTGTGCACACCGCGAATTGCTGGGGCCGCTGCAACGGACCTTTTCCCTCCAAACGTTCCGGGCCTACACAAGCGATGATGTGGACGGGATCCAACTCGGTGGTGCCTTGAAAAATGTCTATGCAATTGCCGCCGGGGTTTCTGATGGATTCAACATGGGGGATAATGCCAAGGCCGGCCTCGTCACGAGGGCGCTTGCGGAAATGACCCGCCTCGGCATTGGCCTTGGCGGCCGGCGGGAGACCTTTTCCGGTCTCAGCGGGGTGGGAGACCTCATGGTCACTTGCTTCAGCAAACACAGCCGCAACCGCCTCGTCGGAGAACGTCTCGGCCGCGGTGAGTCCATGGCCGGGATTGAGCAATCCATGAAGATGGTTGCGGAGGGCGTTCCCACCGTACTGGGTGCGTTGCAGGGAGCTCAACGGTTGGGCGTGGAGGCTCCTGTCGCGCGCGAAGTGCATGAGGTCATCTACAATTCCAAGCCACCGCATGAAGCCATGTGGGAATTGCTCGGTCGTCCCCCGAAAGCCGAAGCCGAGGTTGCGGCCGGCTAATGACTGCCCTTCCGGCGGCTGTCACGTCAGCGTTGGAGGCTTATCCGAAACGTTGCCGCTATCTGGTTGGAGTATCGGGCGGAGCGGATTCCATGGCTCTCCTTCATGCTCTGCACGCTGCCGGTTTTCACAAATTGGTTGTCTGCCATTTCGATCATGGGTTGCGTCCGGAATCCGCCCGGGCCGAGAAATCTCTTGTATCCCGCGCCGCCGCCCGGCTGGGCTGTGATTTTGAATTCGAACCGGGAGACACCCGCCTCCGCGCACGGGAGAAAAAATTCTCTATCGAGGCAGCCGCAAGGGACTTGCGCTTTGCGTTTTTTGCACGCTGTGGAAGGCGGCGTCGCTGCAACCGGATTTTTCTTGCCCATCATGCCGATGACCAGTTGGAGACGGTTCTGTTAAATCTCTGCCGCGGCACAGGGTTGGCGGGGCTCGGAGGAATGCGGAGGGAGTCCACCCATGGCCGCTTGCAGGTGCTCCGGCCAATGCTTGGGATTCAGGGAGCGGATTTGCGTTCATGGATTGCCTCCCGCCGGGTTTCCTTCGTTGAGGATCCGGGCAACCGGGATCGCGCCCATTCCCGCAATCGCCTCCGCCACGACGTCCTTCCCGTGTTATTCTCCGCAATGGGCGATTCCTCCCGGGCCGCGATTCTCCGAATGGCGGAGATCGTGCGTTCCGAAAATGATTGGCTGGAATCTCTTGTGGGTGAGCCGGATTCCGAGCTGGAAGTCCGCGGGTTGCGCGGGCAGCCCGAGGCCATGCAGCGGCGTACGGTCCTCAGATGGCTGAAGAAGGAAGGGATTCCGGACGCCGGCTTTGAGGAGACTCTGCGTGTTCTCAGCCTGCTGAAAGGGACGGCCGCCCCGGCCAAAGTGAATCTCCCCGGCAATCTTCACGCACGCCGCAAGAGCGGCAGAATTTTTCTCAGCAGGCCGGCCGGCTCAGACAAAGACGTCGTGACCCCTCAGGCGTCCGCTCCTGCGGCGGAGCAGAAGGATATGAGCCGGCCTGTTGTGAGGGTCCAGTGCGATGTAGTTGCGTGACCCGTTCCAGCGGAAGGTTTCGCCGCTGAGGAGATCATCGAATTCATACGGGTCCCCCTTTGTTATGCCGAACTCCTCCACCGGCAGGCTCACAAAGGAACTCTGGGGATTGAACGGATCCAGCGAGACTGCAACAAAAACTACCGAATCGCCCGACCGCGATGCCTTGCTGAAAA
>JBGSSC010000144.1:0-2189 GCA_041737265.1 Terrimicrobiaceae bacterium
TGTTGTGAAGTCGAAAATGTAGTGCCTCAAAATGCTAGGTAAAGCTGATTTAGCATTGCGTTGAAGGCGTATCGTGTTGTCCCCTCTCTGGGACACAATGTTCTTCAGGGTCAAAGGCACTGCTGGCCGCCAATATCTTCAAATTGCAGAGAGCTTCCGTGAAGGGGCACGGGTGCGTCAGCGGGTGATCGCGACCCTTGGCCGACTCGAGGTGTTGCAAGAAAGTGGGCAACTCGACCGTCTGCTACGCAGCGGCTTGCGCTTTTCGGAAAAGATTCGTGTTTTGGATGCCCACGCGGCAGGGAAAACCGAGCCGGTGTGCGTGCGTAAAATCGGAGCGGATCTGGTCTTCGGGAGGCTGTGGGAAGGCATGGGGATCAAAAACATCTTGCGGGGCCTGGCAGGCAAACGGCGGCATGAGTTCGATCTGGTGCGCGCGGTATACCTCACGGTGTTACATCGGCTTTTTGCTTCCGGCAGCGACCGGGCGGCCGAAGCGTGGAAAGAAAGCTATCGCATCCCGGGTGCCGAGGACCTCTCGCTGCACCAGCTCTACCGAGCGATGGGCTGGCTGGGAGAGGAGATTGGAGCCGGAGTGCTGGGCCCGCGCTGCACGAAGGACTTGATCGAGGAGAGTCTTTTTGATCTGGGCCGCGATCTGTTCAGCGAGGTGGGGCTGGTCTTTTTCGACACGACCTCCATTTACTTCGAGGGAGCGGGAGGCGAGAGCCTGGGCCGCCATGGGCACAGCAAGGATCATCGTCCTGACCTGCATCAAATGGTCGTAGGGATCGCGCTGGACGTGGAGGGGCGTCCACTTTGTTGCGAGATGTGGCCGGGCAACACGTCCGACGCCAAGAGTTTGGTTCCAGTAATCGAGCGCATGAGAGCGAAGTTCCGGGTGCGCGAAGTGTGCGTGGTGGCAGACCGCGGCTTTGTGAGCGAGGCGACGCTGGAAGCGCTGGGGAAAATGGATCCGCCGGTGCATTATGTTATCGGGGTGCGGATGCGCCGGACCAAAGAGGTTGGCGAGGTTGTCCTCAAGAGTCGCAATGAGTGGAAGACAGTGACTCATGAGCGGGTTTATGCCAAAGATCCCGCTCCACTCAAAGTCAAGGAGGTCGATGTGAAGGGCCGACGTTACGTGGTCTGCCTCAACGAGGAGGAGAAGCGCAAGGATGCCCATGACCGCGCTGCCATCTTGGAGTCCTTGAGCAAAGCACTCAAAAGCGGAGACAAGAGCCTTGTCGGCAACAAAGGCTTCCGTCGGTTCCTAAAAACTCAAAGAGGAAGCCACTTTGCCATCGATGAAAAGCTGGTCGCCTGCGACGAACGCTATGACGGGCTCTTTGTACTGCGCACCGACACGGATCACGATGCGGAAACCGTGGCCAATATTTACAAAACGCTCTGGATGGTCGAAGACACCTTCCGAACGGCCAAGAGCATCATGGAGACGCGCCCCATCTACCACAAATGCGACGAGACGATCCGAGGTCACGTGTTCTGTTCGTTCCTGGCTCTGTGCTTGAAGCGGGAACTCGAAATCCGTCTCAAAGACAAAGGGCTCAAGGCCGAATGGAAGGAAATCCTTCGCGGGCTCGACAACCTTCATGAAGTCGAAGCCAAGCTTCAGGGCCTGAGCTTCATCTTCCGCAGCACCCTTTGCGGCGACGCCCTCCCTGCTATCCGGGCTGCTGGCGCGGGCCTGCCTCCCACTATCCGGGAAGCAGCTTCGCCCCAGCCGCAAAATGTAGTGCCACAGCCCTGATTGGATTACGTAAACCGTTGACTATCAGCATCCGCAATTTTGAAACTGTAGAAGATCTGCCTGAGTTCTTTCGTATTCCGTGCGCTGGATAATTCCTCTTTGAATATCTTTAGCCTCACCGGCGAGAGGCGGCCGGTCAGGGTCAGAGTTTTTGAATCTCGGATTGAAGCAATGCCAGGGTTTTTTCGAAGCAGCCCGCGGCAAAGGGACTTTGACCGGAAGCATAACTATCCGCATCGTAAGAATGCCGGGGAGAAAGGTAGCCCCGGCTGCCATTGGTGACGGTGGCGAGAAGAACCGGGAGTTTTCCTGCTGTCCTGCGCAATTCCAATTGCATCTCCGAGTAAGCCTCATCAGGGATGGATACCAGCAGGATATCGCCTGCCCGCCAAAGGTGATGAACCCGCGTGGCGGAGGT
>JBGSSC010000163.1:0-2758 GCA_041737265.1 Terrimicrobiaceae bacterium
GGCGTCGGCCACCTGTCGCTGGCCCCACGAGACCGGCACCAGTTCCTCGCGCTTCGCAGGCGAAGCCACAACAAAAAATCTCCATGGCTGCAATCCAAAGGAAGAAGCGGAAAGAACCAGCGTGTCTTCAAGGGCCTCCCAGGTCGCCGATGGAATTTTTTTCGCCGGATCGAATTGTTTGGTGGCGTACCGCCAGTTGAGCGCATCGAGCAGGCCGGCAGGCGTGATAGTTTCCATAAAGGTCGCAACTGGAACCCACACCCACCGCCGGCGCAAGGGAAAAGCGTGAAATCGGACAACAAACCATTAGAAGGAACGCGCACTTCATGAGCAAAAAGATCCCCGTCTCCGCCAGTCAGGCCCCGCTCCAGTCTCCATTCGCCTCATTGGAAATTGAAGCACCGCCGGCCATCGAGCCCCTCCCTCAACCGGCTGGCCGCACACCGAAATCCCACAGGATTGTCCTGCGACGTGAAAAATCCCACCGCGCAGGAAAAACGGTCATCGTCGCCAGCCAATTTCCAACCCATCTCTCGCCGCCCGAGTTGGAGGTCCTGCTCAAAAAAGCCCGCCGTTCGCTCGGCTGCGGTGGCGCTATGGCCGGGCGGGAAATGGAAATCCAAGGCGACCAGGCGGAAAGGGTCCGGCTCTTTTTTGAGTCCTGCGGTTTCGTTGTTGCAGGCCCGTGAGGGGAAGTCTTTCCACACCCGAACCCTTGATCGCCCCGGGGGAGCATACTATATTTCGACCGAAAATGAGCCTGATCCCGCCCGCCCAATGGCGCCCGCTTTTCGATGCGGTTTATGAAATGAACACGGCGAAGGATCACGCCGACTTTCTTTCCGCGGTGGTCACGGGAATGAGCCGTTTGATTCCGGCGGACCTTTGCCTGATCCATGTGCTGGACCGGAAAACTCAGGGGATTGTGATTCGGACGATGCCCGAAAACCCCTACAGCCCGGAGGAAATCGCCTATTATGCCGCAAATCCGGGTGGCGATCCTCTGGTGGCGTATTTCGATCGAACCAAAGACCCGATGGCCCGCCGCCGTTCGGACGTGATCTCTCAGAGGGAATACCTGAAGACCCCTCATTTCATCTACTGCCAAAAGCGGCTGGGATTCGTAAACACACTGGCACTGCCGGTGCAGATCAATGCGAACACGGTGGGGGCGCTGAGTTACGACCGGTGCGGGGCGGATTTTTCCAAGCGGCATTGCGCGATGCTTGATGCCTTTGCGCCGCACTTTCTGCTCGCATGGAAGCGTCATCCGAATCCCTGGGAGGCGGCCGATCAAACCGGGCTCCCGACACGCGAAAGGCTGCAAAGCCTCGGTCTGACCATGCGCGAGGCCGATGTGCTGTACTGGATGACCGAGGGGAAGCAGAATCGCGAAATCGCCACAATCCTCGGACGCAGCCTCGGCACGGTGCAAGAGCATGTTGCGAACATCCTGGCTAAGGTGGGGCAGGAAAATCGCCACGCGGCGACGGTGTTCGCACTGCGACAGTTGAGGTCCTGAGCCCCCGGCTGAATGAGGGTTTCCCCCATGTGTGGGGGTTGTTGATATCGGGGGGAGTGGATACTGATTCCGGAATTCGACTGATCCTGACAAGAAAACGTCACCCCAACCACCTATGAGCAACGCACAAGAATTCATCGATACCATCAAGAACTCCATGGAAAAGCCTCCGGAGCTCTACATGAAATCCTATTCCGGGCTTTCCACCTTTTTCAGCATGAAGTATCGCCCGGACTGGGAGACCGGTGACCCGCTCGACATCGCGTTGGTCGGAGTCCCCTCGGATCTGGGCCTCACCCAGCGCACAGGCGCACGGCATGGCCCGCGCGAAATCCGCAATCAATCGAGCAACGTCCTCTACTACAATTATTCGATGAAGATGACGCCGTTCGGGAAGTTGGCGATCGCGGATATCGGCGATGCCTTCATCCCCAGCGCGTTCGATCTTCAAAGTGTGGCAGACGAAAGCCTGGCATTTTTCAAGCGGATCGTTGACCGCAAAATCACGCCGATTGTGGCCGGAGGCGACCACTCCATCACCTATCCGATCATGAAAGCCCTCGGGCAAAAGACACCGCTTGGCCTCATCCATATTGATTCCCACTTTGATATGGCCGAGTCGCTGAACGGTTCCAACCTGCACCATGGCAGCATGTTTGTGAACGGCATCAAGGAAGGATTCCTCGATCCAAAGCGGATCGTTCACATTGCGATTCGTGATCCGTTCGCGCCGATGGAAACGTACGGTGAAAAGGCCGGCGCGACAACGATCGACATTGATCGCTTCTACGAACTCGGGGTGGATGCCGTCGCGGCCGAAGCGCGCCGCATCGTGGGTGACGGGCCAACCTACATCAGCTTCGACATCGATGCCCTGGACCCAGCGTATGCCCCGGGAACGGGAACTCCGGCGGTGGGAGGGATCACATCTTACGAAGGAAAGCGGCTGCTGCACGGCCTGCGTGGGCTCAACATCGTCGGAGCGGATCTTGTCGAGGTATCTCCGCCCTTCGACACCGCCGGTATCACAGCCCTCGCCGGAGCCCAATTGATGTTCGAGCTTCTCTGCCTCGTAGCTGAAAACCGCCTGAACGCCTAAACCCTCCATCCACAGTCGTTCGATGGGATACTCCCGCTCCCACCGCAAATTCGGCATCAACCCAGCGAAAACTGACATCGTCGGAAACCAAAAAGCCATGCGCCTTCTCAGCGTCAATCTCGGAAAAGCCGAACTCC
>JBGSSC010000201.1:0-3934 GCA_041737265.1 Terrimicrobiaceae bacterium
GGTTTATGTCCCAAAAGATCCAGTGTGGCTTCCTGAAACCCGGGTGGGTCTTTATCGAGCACGGCAATCCTCGGATCGCCGGCAATCAAGGCGTCGGCTTTCGGCAGCGCATCCATCAACCAGTGCGCAAAGTTCCGACCCCAGACGGTTGCCAGTTTGAAATGCGGTCCATCAACCCATGGCGCCTCCTCCCAGTCGCACTCGGAGTGGCCTTCATAAAAGCAATTCAGTCCATACGAGGAGAATGCCAGCACCTCTTTTTCAGAAGTGATTACGGTGCCGGAAGGCACGTGCAACCAGCAGTCGCGCAGGCAAATATCATAGGACGCACCAACCGGGTAGGACTCGCCCGTGTAAAGTCGCGCGTATTTGTGAATGTCCCAATCCCTGCGCTTCTTAACCAGATAACCATCCGGATCTGCCAACACTCCCTCAAGGGACTCGGGTGGCGTTGTCGAAGGGAAGCGGCGGGCTGTCGTCGCGGACTCGCGGAGGGTTGCAACAACTCCGTCCCTCCCTTCATTTGAAGCTACCCAGAAAGGAGCGTCCCGCGCCACCGGCAACGTCCGGGCCCGCTTGCCGAATTCCCATGACTTCCACCTTCTCACAAAGAAACCCCCTCAGGATTCAAACCATACCGGGCGAGCTCTCCATAAAGGAATTCCTCGTCCCCGGCGGAGAAATGAGTTTTCCAATCGCCAATGATCCCCTTGCGCGGAAGTACCGCCGCTCCCTCGCCCATACCAACCGGTGCCTGATGCCATCGCGGTAAAAGCCCTACTCCCCGGCAAACCTGCCGCACACACGACTTGAAGTCCGTCATGAGATTTTCATAACGAACCACCGTGACTCCGGGCATGGCCAGCCATCCGGCGACGTGGCAGGCCCAGCGACCGGCAACACTATCAAAATCGGGCTTTGCAAAGAATCCGAGCCGCAGGTAGTCGCTTGCAGGCCGCCTGAGAAACTCGGAAAAGTCTGTGCAGCGCTGACTGGCAAGCCCGGGATTCGTAGTGTAGAGCTCGTCCTTGTTCAGGTAGTGGAAAAACGACACAAGCGTGTCCCGCGCATCCCGGATCACATAAACGACAGGGGCTTCAGGAAAATGGGTCCGGAAGGTCGCCGTGTCGCAGTGACTCTTGATCATTCCGCCGCGTGCCCGAATCCGTGGCCACTCGTTGCGGAATTCCTCAAGGTGCCTGAACTGCCGGGCGGTATCCTCATAGGGTCCGAGCCAGTCCCCGACATAGTGTAAATGCGGGGCCACGTAGGTATTGCGAAATAGCGTATTGATCGCAAAGTGCGTTCCGGACCTCTCGTGCGAGATGACATAAAATGGATCCCGTTTTACCAGCATCCGGAAGAGCAGCCCCGATGGGGAGATCATTGGTCGGGAGCTATAAGTAAAGTTATTGCCCGGAAAAAGCGCTTCGCGTTGACACGCATGCGCGCTTTCCTGTCCGGCCAGCCGCATCGAAATCGCTTCAATGCATAGAATATAAATCCGGCTTGTTCGGACAGGGGCCGCTTGGCGAATTCCACTCTCACAGCCCGGGCCTCGGGGCGGAAGGATGCGCCGTCCTTTTCTGCAAGAAGCAGCTCGGAGAGGAGCATCATATAATAACCATCCAGATGAAGGTGTCTTTCATTCTGGCCGGCGGCCCTCCAGAAGCGCATCAAGTCACTGACAATGAGGTTTTGAAAGAAGGGGATCTTGACAGGAACGTGGCGAAGCAATTCCTCGCGGGACATACCAAGCGAATCCAAAAACGCATCGGCCTCAGGTGTTCGCTTGCCAACAGCCGCCCCGTTGCTCGGCCCTCCGCGAAGAGTCCGTGCAAGGATCTGGTATGTATGCAGGACCCCATCACAAAACGGCAGGAGAAGGGCTCCCATACTGTAATCGGGTGCCATGGCGCGACAAAGGCGCCCCACCCGCGACTGCACGTCCAGGGCAAAATCCCTGCGCACGGCCATGTTGAGGCCCCGCGGCGCCTGCTTATGATAAACATCAATCAGACTTTCCAGGCCGTAGCCGATGATCTCCCGCGAGGGAACATCCCTTACCTCCAAAGGCCCGATGGGCTTCAGGGATTCGCAGCCCGCGCCAGCACACGTGGCAAGGCTCCATGCCAACAAGGGAGGGAAGTTTCGCGAAAGAACTTCTTCACACCGCTCGAGCGCATCCTCAACAAGGAAAAGCTTGTCCTCGATCATCACGACGTAGCGGCCCTGCGCGGCATCGAAGCCTGTTTGCCAGTTGTACGGCATGGACAACCCTCCCGTGCGCAGCACACGCAGCCGGGGGTCCCCAAGCGCCATGGCCGCCCGACTGGTCGAATCGTCGGCACCATTGTCGATGACAACCAGCTCGAAATCCCCAAATGTTTGCCGGAGGGTATGGCGCATCACCTGCTCCGCCAGCGCGGTGCGGTTGCGCGTCGGCAGGATAAGACTGAAATACGGTCCGGCCACTCCGGTCAATCGAGGCGCTTCAGCCAGGCCGAAGGCCAATGCGTGATGTTTTTGTTCAGGCCGCTCTCATTGAACGGCCATGCCGGTTGATCGAGCAGAAATTCCGGATGCCGGGCGGCAAACTCCTCTGCAGCACGGGCGGGATTGTCGAGTTTCCACGAAGACTTCCCCTTGGGCACATCGTTCAGATCACGCATGACGCCGTCGGTTGCAACAAGGTAGGAACCGCGGGTTACCAAACCCTGATAAGCTTCCAGCTCTGCCGCCACGTGAGCGTGGCTGTGGTCGCTGTCAAGAATGACAAGCACAGTATCTTCAGGGCGGATGCCGGAGGAAACTTCGTTTATGACACCCTCCTCCGTTGATCCCCCTATGACAAGCGATATGTAAGAAGCAAGCGGATGTTCTTCAATGGCTTTCCGGTTGTGGGGTCTCACCTCAATATCAACCCCGATGATACGGCCGGGAATATCCATCGCCTTCATGAGTGAAGCGTAATAGATGAGCGAACCGCCGTGGGCGACGCCGGTCTCGATGATCAGTGTCGGACGCACGGCGTGAATCACTTCCTGCATGCGTATCATGTCTTCGGGCAGCTGGATGATCGGCCTCCCGTACCATGAAAAGGTGTAGCTGTAGTTCTGGTTCCATCCGACCTTCACCCACTGATCGCTAAGAATTTCAAAAGCGCGGTCGGAGTAGAGCGGCATGTTCTCATCCGAACTTCCACCGCGGATTGAGAGGGTTTTTTGGTCGGTATCAATTTCGATTTTCATATCAAATGGGTCCGAGGGCAAGTATGGGGCCGGAGTATTGAAGCGTTGTGAGCCTGCTGGAAATTTCTTGTTCGTAGCGGGGATTTGCAATGACCACCAGGCCGAGTCCTTTGAGATTCCGCATGGCGGGCTTGAGCACGGGTATCCGGGTGCCGGGGACAAAGGAACCCTGCTTCGCGGGGTTCAAATCAAACAAGCGGGCCGGCGGTTCTCCCGGCAGCCGGTTGGCAAGACAGACTCCCTTTGCGCCAGCTCCCCATATGGCCCACGGATTGCCAAGGCGAACCTCATCGATTCTGCGGCTAACGGCAGGAAGAGTCTTCTTTTCCATCCGACGCAAAGCAGCGAGAAGAGGGGTCACATCATTTTCAACGGTGGTCCCCTGCCGTCCCGTGCCGAGTTTGAGTTCCAACAACTGGTATTGGCTTCCGAATACCCGACGGCGGGTGACAAGCCGGAAACCGGCGCGACGACAGAGCCCCGCAAGGGCCGATTCAGTGAAATAGTTGGCGTGTTCGTAAAAAATGTCCCACGCGCTGGAAGAGGCGACAATCCATTCGAGCCTCGGTGTTTCAATAAAGACCCGCGGGTTTCCTGCCGCGGCACAGATTCCGTAAAGTCCCGAAAGAAAGGTGCCGATATCGTTCACGTGTTCGACAACATGACGGCATACAACAATGTCG
>JBGSSC010000210.1:0-7149 GCA_041737265.1 Terrimicrobiaceae bacterium
GGCGCGCCCGGCAATTCCCCGCGCATTTATATATCGCGGCAAAAAACACGCCGGAGAATCCTGAATGGAGAGGACGTCAACAGGGTGCTCCTCGACTTCGGTTTCAAGGAAATTGTATCCGAGGAATTCGATTTGGCTGCCCAGATCCGTGCCTTTTCAGGAGCCGACGCTCTCTTTGGGGCCCATGGTGCCGGAACATTGAATGTGCTTTTTGCACGAAGGGCCGGGGCTCTCATTGAAGCGATCAACCCCCGCGTGTGGGATCATGCCGCCCATCGGGTGGCATCGCTCTTCGGAATCAGGCACTTCCATCTCTTTGGACAGAATGCGACGCCGGAGTTCGATATCCGGCTCAACCTGAAGACCCTTGAGCGGACGTTGGCTCTGGCCCTTGAGGGAGGGCAGCCCCCCCGTTCAGTCCTTATCGAGGAAAAATTTTGATCGAGCCGCCGGTATCCTGCGTCAACGGAGACGCTCTGCGAGGACTGTGCGATCACACTTTCTGGTCCAACGAGTCCCCACGCCCTGATTCCGGATTCCGGCACGGCGAAGTCGTGTTTTGCAAGATCGACGAGGCATGGAGATTTCTTGGGGCCGCCCGAAGGCAGCGATCGCGCGTGGTGCTTGTCACCGGCGAGGGAGATCAACCCGTGGACCAACTCCTCTGGAGTCACAAGCCGCCGCAGGTTGTTCGCTGGTTTGGAACCAATATGTTCGTGGAGGCTCCCGGTGCAGAGGCAATTCCTCTCGGTCTCGGAAATGCCAAAGGCAAAAAAACCCTCTCATGGGAATCGATCTGCAGCATTTCTGCCGGTAGTTCGCAAAGGACCGGATTGCTCTACGCGAATTTCAGTGCACACAGCAACCTGCCGGTCCGCGGTCCGCTCCTCGAATGGCTCGAACAACCGGCGCAGTCGTGGGTGACCCGGGAAAGCCATGATGGTGGAAAAAGCAACTATCTGGAACAGCTTCTAAGTCATCATTTTGTCCTCTGCCCGCCGGGCAATGGAGAGGACACCCACCGCCTCTGGGAGTCGCTTTATTGTGGTGCCATCCCGGTTGTCCGCAGATCCCCGGCAATCGCAGCATTTCGTGATTTGCCGATTTTGGTTGTTGATGACCTGAGATCGATCACACGGGAGACTCTGGAGGGTTATTTGGTTCAGCGCCCTGCATCCCGCATCGATCAATTGCGTCTTTCCTATTGGTCGGATCGCATTGCTGTCGCGCGACGCCTCGCAGGCGGTACCCGCCGGGTTACACTGGCCGAATGGATGGGTGCGTGGCTCCGGGAACTTCAGGTTGTTCTCAAAGTCCGGAAGTAATGTTTTCCATTTTTCCAAGATCCCGCACCGTTCGTATCGACCCGGATGGGAAAAAGCCAACGGGCTTTGTGACGCTCTCGTATCTGACTGCGCCCTTCCTTGGCGCTTCCGATTCGGCGGCACGCGGTCATACCAATTGGCAGGAATGCCGGGCGATCGCAGACGCATGGCGTGAGCGGGGATTCCGGGTTGAGGTCGTGGATCGTAAAGATCGCCGCTACACTCCTCCGACCACTGCCGACGCCGTCGTGGATCTCGGTGTGAATCTGGAACGCTGGGCTGGCGGGCTGGCGGGTGGGTGCCGCAAGATTCTGCACGCGACCGGTGCGCATTGGCTGACCCAGAACTCTGCAGAGCTATTACGATTGGAAAACCTCAAAAAGCGGCGCGGGGTGGGCCTATTTCCACGAAGGCAGAACATCCCCAACCGCGGGATCGAATCCGCCGATGTTGCGTGTGTTCTCGGCAACGATTTCACGATCGATTCTTTTCTCTTTGCAGGGAGGCCGGTTCATCGCATTCCCATCTCGTCCGCTTACGAATTTGCCTGGCACGATGAGCGGGCCTGGGAAGCCTGCCGCAGGCGCTTCCTGTGGATCGGCAGCCTTGGAATGGTCCACAAGGGCCTGGATCTGGTGCTTGAAGCCTTCGCGGCGCGCCCGCACCTGCACCTGACCGTCTGCGGGCGTCCTGAGAAGGAACCGGATTTCTGGGACGCCTACCGGCATGAATTGAAGGAACTGCCCAACATCCATTTTGAAGGATGGATTGATATGGGATCACCGCGGTTCGAAGAAATCCGCCGCACTCATGGAGCCGTCGTCTACCCCTCGTGCTCCGAAGGCGGCGGTGGAGCCGTCATTCACTGCATGCACGGCGGCCTGGTTCCACTTGTCACCTGCGCGGCTTCGGTGGACACCGGGACCTTCGGCTTGGCCATTGCGGAGGGGACAGTGGAAGCGGTTGGCACCGCATTGGATTCGTGCGCAGCCTGGACTCCGGCTGAGCTTGAGGCCCGCTCGCGGGCCACGTGGGATCACGTGAGGGGCAACCATTCGCTTGCGGCATTCCGTGCCAATTACACGCGATTCCTCGATCAGCTTCTGCGATGAAATGGGCGCTGACTTCACCCGATGGGCTCGGCGATTTTCTTCTCAGGTTTCCCTGGCTCTTTGCAATGGAGCAGGCGGGCTGGGAGCTGACCCTGCTGGCCCGCCAACCGACCCTTGAGCTTGCGATGCTTGCCGGCTTGCGCGGACGGATGGTCCCGCTCGGCAGCAGTCCCTATTCAAAGGAGACAAGACGCCTCAGGGATCCCTTCCGGCGTGAACGCCTCATCGCCCAGGAGTCTGACCTCGTTTTTCTCGGTCCGTCGCAGCCGAGTTTCTTTGAGGAAGAACTTGGTGCAAAGCTCGATGGCCCCCGGCTCGGGGGCTTTGTGCTCGACGAATCCTTCTGGCCAAGTGAAGGCATTAGTGATCCCTCCCGGCTTGCTGACCGGTATGAGATCCGTGTCAAAGTGAGGAACGACGACTCCGAGCCGGTTCGCAATGCGCGTGCTGCGTCCACTCTGCTCGGTAAAGACGTCAAACTGCGACCGTTCCGGTTTCCTGATGCCGCCCGGTCAAGATGGTTTTCGAACAAGGCCGGGGGACGCTACACCGTGACCTGTCCGGGCTACCGTGAAGGCGACTACTTCACGGGTCTGGGAGCCGGACGGTGGATCACCGAACTGAGGCACATCGAGAAGGACACGCGATTTGTTTTCACAGGTTCGCCTGCCGAGGTTCAGGCCAACGCCGCCATCCGCGCCGGATTGTCCGCACCGGAAGCGCATCTCGATATCACCGGTCAATTAGCAAGCTTAAGTGAATTGCTCGCAATATTGGATGGAGCGGATGCCTATGTCGGCAAGGATTCCGGCACGATGCACCTTGCTGCCGCGCTTGATAAACCGGTGGTGGCCGTCTTTGGTGGCGGTCATTGGAGCCGGTTCCTGCCCACAGGAACACGTGGCGTGGTGCTGACTGCAATTGTTCCCTGCAGGCGTTGTGATTGGCGCTGCCACCTTCCCGAGCCCGTTTGCGTGACCGGACTTCCTGAAGGTGCGGTTGGTGAAGGCTTTAAGCTCCTATCCACCCTCGCTCCGGATGAAATCAGGCTCATGGAGTATCCGGCTGACGAGCGGGTGGATGCTCTCCTGGGGACCAATCCGGGTAAGGGTTTTCCGGAGCGCGTCCACCGTGAACGCCGACAACGCCTGACCGCCGAAAGGGAGGAATGCCTGATGCCGCCGCTTCAACGACTCTGGAGAAGGACGGCCCGCCGGTTCACATGAGCTCGGCGCCCGTCCTCTTCATTCACTACGGACCTTCCGCCTACCTGGGACAGACCCTCGCAGGTGCCAGGCGAAGCAATCCGGGTAAGGAAGTCCACTTTCTTGGTGATGAGGATAACCGGCGCTTCTGTCCCCGGGGAGTCCGGTTTCATGCAATGAGCGACTACTCCTCCGGTCCTCTGATGAGCGAATTTCGCGCGGTATTCCGTCCGATTAGTGGTGAAAACCACCGCTTCAATAAATCGGGAGGTGTCGATACCTGGTTGCGCTTTGTCTTCGAACGCTGGTTTATTTTCCGAAACTTTCTCGAAGCGCACGGAATCCGCCGATTTTGGACTTTTGACTCCGACACGCTGGTTGCGTGCGACCTGGGCCTCCGCGAACCGCGCTTTGCCCGATTCGAGGCGACCGAGCAGTGCCGGGGCTGTTGCCTGAACGGCCTGATCAGTTCCATCGATCTTGTGCATGGCTACACCGATGCGATGATCCGGCTCTTCCAGGACGAAGCGTATCTCACCAAGCAACACGAAAGACTAAAAATCCACCGGGGTCTGGCTTTCAACGAAATGGATGCATGGCAGACATACCGCGACGAAGCCCGCCCGGTAACCTGCGCCCTCGGAACCCCATGCGAAGGCGAGGTCTTTGACGATGCACTGGGAATCCCCAATGGCTATGTGCCGGCATCCGCAAAAATCCGCGATCGTATCCCTCTAAAAAAAGTTCTCGTTGACCGGCGTGGAGCGGCTTGGGCCCTTCGGGAACCCGGCAATGAACCTGTTCGCCTCCTCACCCTGAACCTCAGTTGGATGCCGGACTATTTCTACCGGCGGCTTTCTCCCGTTTGTCGTCCGCTTGGTCCCCTGATATTCAACAAGAACCTTTGCCACGAACTCGACTTGCGGGAACCACTGTTCGTGCGCGGCATGCGGCTGATTCGAAATCGTGCCATACGTTAGACACATATCCCGCACAAAATTCGCAAGACTTACGGTAACAATGCAGGCCTCACATCAGAAACGAATGCGCCGTAGCGGATGCAAAGCAACGACCGGGATTGCAACAACGGCCAGGCTTTCAAAGGAGGGGAAGGAAGCAAAAGGATGAAGAGAATAAAATTATCCTAAATCCCGCAGTTGAAAAGCAGCGAGGGGTGAGACCATTTTCAACCACGGATGACACGGAGAGGCACGGATGAAGAGGATAAGAGGGGTCAGTTGGGAATGGCGCTGAGTTAAGGCGGATTTAGGCTGATCCTCATCTTCATGCCATTCAGGACATTCGTGGTGAATCCAACAGCGGTTTATAGGATTATGGAGCTGATGCCGCGAGGCATCCACGGAGACCGTGGCCCGGTCTTTAATCTGCCTCATTTTGCGAAGCACAATTTTACTAATCCGGCGGAGACGGCGACTGTTTCTCAGCGGGTCCCCTTGCCTCCACCCCAATTTTGACAACGGCCCCCGCCGGATTAGGAGATTCTCTTGAGCAAACAGGCTGCATCCCCGGATCTGTACCGGAGGAGGGACAACCTCCGCCGCATGGCGGAAGGTGGCACTGAGCACGAAAAATGTGCGGCCCACGCCAAGCTTAAACGCCTTGAGGCCCGACATGATTTTTCATCTTCATCTGCATCCGAGACGGCGGATATTTTTTCTAATTGGATAAAGCCCAAGCCGGCGGCTGTTGCTTTATCCGTCCTGAAAGTTCCCGATGAATGGGCCGATGCTGCAAACCTTGTGAAGTGGGCCTTCGCTGATCGGTTTGACACAGCCTCTGTTTGGAGGAACTCCTCCAAAGGAGCAGAGTTATTGGTTCATGCAGAGGGCGAAGATGTTGGAAATCTAAGGCCTCTGGCAAAGCGGTTGTTCAAGTCAATCGAGGCAGCCTGTGTGGCATTTCATGGCAAGGGAAAAGTGGCGGCGTTGAGCCGCGCTCCATTCCTGCAGGGTGTTTACGACGGAATAATGGATGAAAGCCGCACCGCCGGGTCCGTAATCCCGGGCTTCTCTCCAGCCCCGAAAAAGCAAAAAGGCCGCAAGTCGCGCAGGCCGATGGCGAACGCTGCAGCGGTACACCCCTACGAACTTGGACGCACAGTGGGACTTCAGATCCGGGTGAACATTCCCAGGAAGGAAATCAGCGCTGGAATCCGGCTGGCGATGAAGACCGTTGATGAGCCGGACAAGCCCGGTACACCACGCAGCACTTATGATTAACCCAAACATTTTATCGCGCCCTCTCCGTGAAAATCTCTATCGGTGGTGGGGTTTCCGCCCGGTTTCGCTGGGGGGCTTTGATATGCGTGTTCTTCCTTACGACAAACAATTCTGGGATGGGGTGCAGGCTGGGACGTGGGAACCCGAGACACTCGAAGCGCTGGCCTCGGTGGTCGGTCCCGGAACCGCTTATTGTGACATTGGCGCTTGGATCGGGCCGACAGTGTTGTTTGCGCGATGCCGGGGAGCGCGCGTAACCTGTTTTGAACCCGATCCGCTTGCCTATGAGAGATTGCTCGGGAATCTCCGGCTCAACGGCGCCTTTGATGTCCGCTCCTTCCCCTGCGCCCTTGGCAAACGCGACGGCCTCCGCACCATGGGGGCGATGGTTGGAAGTCTGGGCAAAAGTGCCACGAGCTTCTTTGGAACGGGGGCTGCACAGACCGTGGAAGTTGCGAGCCTGACTTGGGAAACTGCCCGCCGGTTGTTGGAGTTACCCGTTTTCGACGTTCTCAAAATGGACATTGAAGGCGCCGAGGTTGAATTGCTGCCTTTGTTGCTCGACTACCTGCGCGAGCATCGTCCCAGCCTCCTGCTTTCAACCCACTGGTCATTCCTTCCCGAGGCCGATCGTACCTCTCTGTCGGCATCACTGTCTGAACTCGGCAAAATCTATAAATCAACGGTCGCATTGGGTGGTTCGGGCGGACTCACTGTCGATTTGTCCGATCCCCTCACTGCCAGTAAACAGGCGGTATTTCTGTTAAAACCCTAATCCGGCGGGGGCCGCCGGATTAGAAAATTTTGCTGCGCAAAATGAGGAAGAACAATTGCGAATAGAGGGCCTCCTGCAAAGGAAGCAAGGTCTCAAACACACCAATTTCCAGTTCGCTATGAATCCAGATGAACAGAATCGTTGAATATTTGCGCTGGAAGCTTGGCCTTACCAAAGAAGCTGCCAGCAAGCGGGCCCTGGAGGCCATCCCGCTCGGGCCCTCGGACCTGGCCATCGATTGCGGTGCCAACATCGGAGAAATGACTGCGATCCTTGCGCGAAATGGCTCCGAGGTCCATGCGTTCGAACCCAATCCCCATGCCTTCGCCGCACTCTGCAATCGCTTCTCCGATCGACCCAACGTGATTTGTCACCAGGCTGCTGTCGCCGATCACGCGGGACGCATGCGGCTGTATCTTCACCAAAACAGCAATCAGGACGAGCTTCTCTGGTCCAATGGTTCCTCTCTTCTCTGTGACAAACCCAATGTCT
>JBGSSC010000226.1:0-5994 GCA_041737265.1 Terrimicrobiaceae bacterium
GCCATGCCGTTGGCAGTGCCGGGAGCAAGCTGATCACGCCGTCGTGGCTCTGGAGGAGCATCTCACAAACCGCCGCAGTAAATCCAAAGTTGGCATCAATCTGGAATGGCGGGCAGGCAGCGAACAAATTCGGATAAATTCCTCCCACGTTGACATCGCCATCGCCGCCCAGATCGGCCCCCGCATTTTTTCTCTCGGCCGGGAGGAGGAGGGCCAGCAGGCACTCGCGGGCTTTTTCGGGCAGTCCGAGTCGGGCAAAAAGCGCGGCCTTCCATGCCTGCGACCAGCCGGTTCCCCCGGCTCCGCGCAATTCGAGCGAACGGAGAGCGGCCCGCTGGAGATCCGGCGTCTTCGAATGAATTTGCGATCCGGGGAACACCCCGAAAAGGTGGGAGACATGCCGGTGATGGTCCTCGGGACGATCCCAGTCCCCGGCCCACTCCTGCAACTGCCCGTGCTTCCCAATCCGGAACGGGCGCAGTTTCCCGGCTGCCACCGCCAGCATTTCTGAAAACACCCCATCGCCGCAGATCCGCGCGGCTCGCGCGGTCGCGGAGAACAACTCCCGCAGAATCGAAAGGTCCATCGTCGCACCGGCGCTCACGCTGCCTGCCCGCCCGTCCGGCGTGACAAATTCGTTTTCGGGCGAGGTAGAGAGTGGTGTCACCAGCCACCCGTCGTCATCCCCCGTCAACCACCCAAGATAGAACTCACACGCGCCCTTCATCAGCGGATAGGCGCGTTCACGAAGAAAATGCCCGTCGCCGTGAAAAAGGAAGTGTTCCCACAGGTGGCAGCAAAGCCACCCGCTGCCCATCGGCCAAAACGCTGTGCGGGCAACATTGTCCACGGGATCGGTCTTGCGCCAGAGGTCGGTGTTGTGGTGGAGCACCCATCCGGGCAGCCCGTAGCTTTTCTTAGCGGTGATCCGCCCGTTCAAAGCGCATTCTTCGATGAGCCGAAAGAACGGTTCGTTGCACTCCGGCAGGTTTGCCGGACCGGCCGGCCAGTAATTCATCTCAAGGTTGACGTTTGTCGTGTAGGCCGATGCCCATGGCGGCGTAATCTGCTCGTTCCAAATGCCTTGAAGGTTTGCTGGATGACGACACGAGGGATGGCTGGATGCAATGAGAAGGTAACGACCGTAATGGAACAGCGCCTCCGTCATACGTAATTCGCTGGCCGGGTCGCCTCTCCAATCCGCAGCATTTTCAGTGCGGGATTCCGGGGCCCCAAGAGACAGCTGAACCCGCCCGAAAAGCCGTTGGTGGCCGCGCACATGGGCCGCGCGCATTTCCTCGTAGTTGCAATCACGGGGTTCATCCAGCACTCTGCCAACTTCGCGCTTGGGATCACAATCCGCCGGGGCATCGAAGTTGGCGTAGCTGCTGGAGGCAGCCAGGACGATCACGGCTTCGGTTGCATCCGAAATTTTCAGCACCCCGCTCCTTGCGGCAACGCCCCCTCCGCCACCCAGGCGCACGTTGAGCCCGGCGTGGAATGCGAGCCCCTTGGGATATCCCTCCAGCAAGTAAGCGACCGGCCGGGCACCGGGTCGCAGGCGGCCCTCCTCGTCATAAACTTCCGGATATTTGCCCTGATCCCCATGGGCCTCGATCCAGTCCCAGCTCCGCCTCAGGCACAGCGCGGGGAGATGCCCGGTGATCTGCAGATCCGATCCCGATGCGAGCGTTTCAACCGGATGAGGTGAGGACAAACAGATTTGAAAATTCAACCGCCCCGGCTCCTTGACTCGAAGCCTCGCCACGACCACACCGTGGACCGCACTCGCAAAATACTCGCGTTCGTGGCGGCATCCATCCCGGTCGGTGAACTCCACGCTCACAACCCCTTCGCCCATCTCCAGGGTCCTCCGGTAATCCGAGAAATCCGCGGCTCCCTGAAACTTGAAAAAGAGCTCGCCGAGTGGTTGGTAGCACTCCTGGCCACGTCCCAGAAGATGTCGACTGACCTCCCGGTCCGCCTCCTCGAACTCTCCGCGGCGAATCAACTCCTGCAGATGGCCAAGCCGCCCGCGCACATCCGGCTGCCCCTGGGGCAGCGGACGTCCCGCATAGAGCGACTCTTCGTTCAATGCGATGCTGTCAATGGGATGTCCGCCAAAGACCATTGCTCCCAGCCGCCCGTTGCCAAGCGGCCATGCCTCGGTCCAGAGCGTCGCAGGTTCTCCCGCCCTTAACTCAAACGGGACTGTTGTCAACGGCGGGAGATTCATGGAGTGACCAGGTGGCCCCCCGCTTCGGGAGGCTGGTAGTTTTTTGGGCCCCCGAGTCGCAGGAACTGACTATAGACGCCGACCAGCGTTACAAGTCCGAGCACTGCCAACAAGCCACCGATCACAAACGTCAGGCGGTAATTGTGTCCGCTGGCATCGAGGATGAGTCCGACCGAGGGAGGCAGGAGCGCGCCCACGCCGGCTTGAAGCAGCATCGCGGCCGAGGCGAACTGCGCGAATTTCAGCTTCGGGTAGAGGCGCTGCCCCACCGATGCCATAGCGGTGAAATAGAATCCCGAGATGACATTGTGTGCGAGAAACGCGAGACCGAATCCGCGGGCGTCCGTTCCCCAGACCGCTCCACCTGCGGCCACCACCACATAGACCGCCATGGCTCCGATTCCCAGCCGCAGCGGATGAAACCGGTCAGCCAGCGCGCCGATAAAGTAGGCCAGAACCAGCGAGACCCCGTACGAGACAGCCACATATTGACCATAAGTCTCCATGCTCATGCCGAGACTCTTTGCATAAAAGACGTTGAAAGCATTGATCGGCTGGAACGAGAAGACGCACAGGACCGTTCCAACAAAAATCCAGAGATAGAATGGCGTGGTAAAGCACTCGCGGAAGTAGGCTCGCACCTGCACCCACCGCCCGGATTGCTGGATCTCATCGACCGGCTCGGGCGGCGGATATTCCCCCTCCTTGACATTGAGGCACATCGCCGTGAACCCGATGCCATAGAAAAGTCCCGTTCCCAGAAAAACCCAGACGAAGTGCTCCTCCGCGTGCCGCACGATGAGAGTGTTGAAAAGTATGCCATCGAGCAGGCTTACCATGCGGAACATTCCGAAGAACCGTCCAATCACCGCTTGAGGAACAACGTCGTTGATCAGCCCGCCGACCACCGAGTTTGCCATGACCGAAAAGACCTCGAAGACAAGCCAGAACACGGCAAAGCTCCCGAGCACACACGGGCCAAGCCCCGGAGAGCCATCCCCCAGCCATGTGTGGAGCCGCCCGCCAATCGCGGGGGCAAAGGCCAGCCCCGCCATCGAGACCACGACAAACGGAAGGGGGACCAAGAGGAACGGGATCCGCCGTCCCCAGCGACCCCGGTGCCGGTCGGAACGAACCGAAATGATCGGACCCACGATCATCCCGATGGCACTCGGAACGGATCCAATCAGAAGCCCGGCAAAAAAGTTGCTTGCCTCGAACTTTTTTAAAACCAACTGCGCCGTGACTGTGACCGAACGCTCCTTGAGCTGCCACGCAAAATCCCCGAACAGCAGCCAGCAGAAAAGGACTGCCAGCCCGGCCCCGGTGTAAACGAGAGTTCCCGCACGCCAGGTTTTCCGAATGCGCGGGCCGGCAGGATCGCCCGGTTGAGACGGACCTTCCGGGGGGGGGCCCACGCTCATCAGGCGAGCTGCGGAAGCAGTTCCCGAGTCACGTGGTGGGTCAACGGTCGCTTCAGGAGGAACTGAGCCAGCTCGTCAACCATCCATTGCCCCATCATTCCGATCTCTTTGTCCATGCTGCCGGAAATATGAGGTGTCATCACCACGTTGGGAAGACCGAGCAGTGGCGACCCGGGATCCGGCGGCTCCGGATCGGTCACATCCAGCACAGCGGTGAGATCAGGCCGCTGTTGCAGAATGTCGCAAAGTTCACGCTCCACAATCACCGCACCCCTTGAAGTGTTGATCAGCGTAGCTCCGGTCTTCATCATGCCAAGCAGTCGCCCGTCAATCATGCCACGGGTTTCAGGCAGGACGGGCGCATGGATTGAAACGACATCGGATAGCCGGAAAACCTCCTCGAGCGAAACCATGCTCACACCAAGATCCCTGACGCTCTCCTGCTGGACAAAAGGGTCGAACGCAACCAGGTGGCAGTCCAGGTGGGATAACCTTTCCGCGGTCAGGCGGCCTGTCGCCCCCAAAGAAACCAACCCGATCGTCGAGCGGTATGTTCCGGCCACCGGGATCGTCCTTTTCCATGAGTGGCGTTCTCGCACAGTCCGGGAGTAGGCCCAGAATTGCTTGAGACTCAGGACTACCGCAGCCGCAGCATACTCGGCCACGGGAATCGCGTTCGCCATCCTTGCACTGAAGATCAGCACCCCTTTCTCATACGCCTCCTCGGTTGCAAAACACTTGACGGACCCCGCGGCATAAAAGACCGCCCTGAGATTCGGCACCGCCGCAAGAAAATCCGGCGTCAGGACGGGCATCCCCCACGTGGACAAAATCACCTCAGCCCGCCCGAGTTCCGCGACGTGCGCGTTCCAGTTGTCTCCGGGAATGTCGGGGCCCAGAATCTCCACTCTTGCAGACATTCCGCTCCTCAGAGCTGGAGGGTAAGCCATAGCCAACCGGTCGGGGATCCCCAGAAAAACGGCACGGGACGGAAGTTGAGAGGCCATCTGGAAATTGTTCGGTATCGGGCTGAAATCCAAGGCAGGGGAGAACCGCCGACCTCAAGCTTCATCGGAAGACCTGAGTGTCACCGGTGGCTCGGAAGACCCTCCAAGGCTGGCAGAGCAGAGCGATAATCCATTGACAAATCAACAATATGAACAAAAATATCTTCCATCGCTCCCCCGTCCGTCCATGGCAACCAACAGCTCCCGAATGCAGCCTGTCACCATGGCGCAAATCGCCAAGAAACTCCAAGTGGACCAGTCCACCGTGTCGCTCGCGTTGCGAAACAGCCCGCGGATTTCGGAAGCAACCAAGGACCGCATCCAGAAGGCCGCTGCGGCGCTCGGCTACAGGCCGAATCCGTTTGTTTCGGCGCTCATGCGAATGAGGAGAAGCCGCGCCAAAAACGTGGGAGTTCCTGTTGTCGCCTGGGTCTCGAACTGGGAAAAGGCAGACTCATGGATGCAGGTACCCTACTTCAGGTCAGTTTACCATGGTGCGGAGGATCGGCTCCGGGAGAACGGATTCCGGCTGGAACACTTCTGGATGGATTCGAAATCTGTCACCCCCGCACGGTTCAGCTCGATTCTTTGGAATCGGGGGATCACGGGACTTATCCTCGCCCCTGTGCCAAACGACAGGCCGGACGCGAAGATGGATTGGGAGAAATTCTCCGCAGTTACGATTGGCCGCAGCATCCATTCACCGGATCTCGACCGCGTGGACAGCGCACACTACGACGCGATCACCGTGGCGCTCCAGCAATGCCGGGAGTTGGGCTACGGGCGGATCGGGCTCGCCATGGACGAGGTAACGCTGGCCAGGTTCGACCAGCGCTTCCTCGCGAGTTATCTTGTGAATTGCCCGCTCCTCAAATCGGGAAAGCACCTGGAGGTTTTTCGCGCGACAGTCGAGACCAGGGAGGGACCCAAAGCCTTTCAAGCCTGGTTCCGGCGCGAGCACCCGCAAGTCATCATCACGCTTTCGAAGCATACCGCTGAGATCCACAGGGCCGCGCTGAAGGACTTGAAGATCAGGGTGCCGGAGGATGTCGGTCTGGTCATCCTGAGCTGCCATGCGGCGGACGACCCCTACAGCGGGATCTATCAGTTTCCCGAGCTGATCGGAGCTCAGGCGGCGGATATGCTTGTCCGCAAGGTGCTCCGGAACGAATGCGGCATCCCGGAGCATTCGCTGACTTTCACGATCAGTGGAATCTGGAATCCGGGAACAACCACCAGGTCGATATCCTAGAGAGGCACGGCCTCAGACCGCGCAAGGCATGTTTTTAATTTCCGCCCTCCCTTGTTATTAGCCTCAAGTCCCGGT
>JBGSSC010000255.1:0-4157 GCA_041737265.1 Terrimicrobiaceae bacterium
CCTTACCCGGCACAAGGAGCGTTTTCAGCAGGTCCTGGAAATGTCCAACCGGTCAGCGCCCCCGGACGAAGTCGAGGAGACCGCCAAAAAAATTCTCGCAGGCAAGTCCCCGCTGGGTGTCCCTTGGATAGAACCCGTAGATGTCGCCCCGGTGGTTGTTTTTCTCGCTTCAGACGCAGCCCGAATGGTCTCCGGGGCAACCTACGATGTGACCGGCGGCGACAGCGCCAATAATAACGCGTAAAATAAGTTTAGCCCGATAAGCTCCGGCCCTGCCTGCCACCAAAAATAACACGATGTCGAGGTTGCGACGGAGCCTTCCCTGCCCTAAATCCCCAGCCACACCACACAACAGAACCAATACCTATGAAAACCATCCGCGACGTCACTTTTGATCTCCTCCGCTCCTTTAATATTACAACCATATTCGGCAACGTCGGCTCAACCGAGGAGACTTTCCTGAAGGACTTTCCATCTGATTTTCGCTACATCCTGGGCTTGCATGAGGCCTCCGTTGTCGGCATGGCGGATGGGTTTGCGCAGTCAACCCGCCGCCCCGCACTGGTCAACGTGCATACCGGTGCCGGGCTCGGCAATGCCATGGGAACGCTGCTGACGGCTTTCCAGAATAAGACGCCGCTGATCATCACGGCCGGGCAACAGACCCGTGAGATGCTCCTGATGGAGCCATGGCTCACCAACATCGAACCGAATCTGATGCCCAAGCCATGGGTGAAATGGGCCTATGAACCCGTTCGCGCCGAGGATGTTCCTGCCGCTTTTATGCGTGCGATCGCCACCGCGCTCCAACCACCGTCCGGCCCGGTTTTCCTCTCCCTGCCACTCGACGACTGGGAACAGTCGGCTCTCGGACCGGCCACTATTCGTTCCGTCGCCACGCGGACGGCCCCCGACCCCGAGCGCCTTGCGGAGTTCGCCGACATCCTACGGCATGCGGAAGCTCCCGCTCTCATCTATGGCGCGTCTATCGCCCGCTCACAGGGCTGGGGAGAAGGGATTGCCTTCGCCGAAGCCCTTGGTGCCCCGGTATGGGCGGCGCCGGCCTGCGAGCTTCCGCCGTTTCCGGAGGATCATCCTCTTTATCTGGGCGGTCTGCCTTTTGCCATGGGCCCTCTTAGCAAAAAACTCGAGGGGTACGATGTGGCGCTGGTGGTCGGCGCACCGGTCTTTCGCTATTACCCATATGTCGCGGGATCCTACATCCCGCAAGGGTTGCGCCTGCTGCACATCTCTGACGATCCGGAAGAGACCTCCCGCGCACCCGTAGGCGAGAGCCTTATTGGAGACTCGAAGCTTTCTCTCTCTGCTCTGGCGAAGCTGATCGAGGGTCACAGTCCGAAGCCGTCCGCCCCGCGTGAACGAGTCGAGCACCGAATGGCACCCCACCCTCCCGCCCAAGAGGAACCAAGTTCCGGTGGTCGGCTCACCGCTGCGGAAGTTTTTGCTGCGCTCCAGGAGATCCGCCCACCGCATACCGTCCTTGTCGAGGAAAGTCCTTCGAATCTTGCCGCTCTCCACAAGGCCTGGCCGATTACCGAGCCGGATACTTTTTACACTTTTGCCAGCGGTGGACTGGGATGGAACCTGCCTGCCTCGGTTGGCATCGCACTTGCCGAACGGGACAGCGGGCGCAACCGACCCGTGCTCGCCGTCATTGGCGACGGCTCATTCCAGTATTCGGTGCAATCCATCTGGACGGCAGCGCACCTCCAGCTACCCATGCTCATCGTCGTCCTGTGCAATGAGGAATATTGCATCCTGAGATCCTTCTCCGTTCTTGAGGAAGCCCCGGGTGTGCCAGGATTCGATATTCCCGGCCTTGATATCGTCTCGCTCGCGCGCGGTTATGGCTGCACAGCGGAACGTGTGGAAACAATCGAGGCGATTCAGGCAGGGGCTCTCAACGCGTGGAAGCGGAATGGACCCACCGTCTTGGAAATCCCGATCACCAAAGCCGTGCCGCCGCTCATCTAAAACCAAGCCCGTCTTATCAAAGGCTTGGACTGGTGCCTCTCACCAAAGCCCTTTGATAGAGGATGAAAGCCTCCATATTTCCGCTCCTCATTCTGTCGTGTGCTCTCACGGGTCGTGCGGCTGAGTCCGTGGTGGGTTCGTTTGCTCCGACGGTCGAAAAGTCCCCGAAGCCACCCGGTCCCGCGCCCGAGGACATGGTTTGGATTCCGGGCGGGGAATTTTCCATGGGCACTCAGAAACGTGTCCATCGCGGCGGGTCCTATGGCACCTTCGAAGTCCCAAGTTTCGAGGGATTTGTTTCCGGACCGCCGGTGGCCTATAAAGTGCTGGTCTCCAAACGTAACAATACGTTTGCTTTCAACGCCGGCGAGGTGGTGCACGAACTGATCACTCCCGAGGGAGCCGTTTACACCATGTTCAGTCTCTCCCTAAAAGCCGACCCCAAGAACACCATCGAAAACCTGCCAACTCTCGGAGACCGCCTGACCTTGCCAAGCGGATGGAAGTATCGGACGCGGACTCTCGACAAGGACCTGACCCTCACGTCCAGCTACGACGCCAACCCACCGAACACCATCGTTCTCGACCAATTCGAGGGCAACTACCAGCACAACCCCGACGCCAAGAAATCGCCTGAGTGCTTCGTTCCGTGAGCCCAAGGTGACCGGATCGAACGCTTGAGTAAGGATGCTCCATCAGGGGATCTAAACGATTCGGAACGATGCCCGCGACTGTTCGCGCGGGCATCGTTTCCGTGAGCGCTACAAAGCCGTGTTGGTTGATGGAGAAAGAAGGCCCTTCGCTCCTTCCGCCCAGGGAAGGCACATGGGCCCCCAGTCCCGGTGGCTGTATCGTAGTCCACGACTCAAACGAATGCTCCGCCTGCATTTTCCTTGCACAGTTCGTCCAATGAAGGGGACCATGCCACCAACATCCCGTCGCTCAATCCGCACAATGGCCGCCCTCGTCCTTGGGCTTCCGTGTGTATGTCCTGCACTGCTCCATGCGGAGGGGAACTGGTTTGAGGGAGGCGAATCCCGCGCCTGGCTTCGAAACTATGACCCCACGCTCATCGGCAGGCGGGTAGTTTCCGAATTCAGCTTCGAGGACGACCGCGGCGGCGTCACAATCACAAAACTCTCAACCACCGTCCGTTACGCGAGTCTGATCGGCCCCGGACTTGCCGCCGGCGCACAGATCGAACTTCCCGTCGAGTTGGAGTGGAAAGCTATCGCCAGCCTCGCATGGTATTTCTAATGAAAAGCCAGAAGCAGATTTGACGGAAAGGCCGGCGAATCAGGCGGTCATGCCTTGCTGCATGGGGCTCAACGTTAAACTGTTTCGGCACTCGATGAAATCTTGCGCTGGCCCGCGAGGTTCTTGGATGGCTTTTACGGTGATTCCAAGTTCACCGCTGGGAAATAGGTTTTGAAGCGGCCCTCGTCGGCGGTCGCCAGCGTCCATCCCATGATTTGTGCATGGGCACCAATAAAAAAATCCGGCAGCGGCATTGAGGGGGCTTCCTTCCCGGAGTCAACCTTGCGGCGCACCCGATATTTCAAATAAGCACGGGCGCAGACGTCCGCTGCAGCCACTGGAACGTCCATGATGACCACTCCCCAGCTTCGGATCCGGTCGGCCACCGTTTGCGGCTTGGCATCTCCCACACACACCTCGGCCAGGCTGACCGCGTTCATCGCAACTCCCTCACCCGATACCCCATCAGAAATGATCCGGCGAGCCCAACGAGAGTATTGCGACTCCTCCTCGGAGGCGTAGATCAGCACGTTGGTGTCCAGCAGGATCATGGCTCGCGGGTCAATTGACGAAGCGTCGCCCAATCCATCTTCTGAAGCAGCGGAGCGGCTTCAATGGCCCGGAGGCATTCCGCCCGTGTCAGCTTCTTTTCGGGCTCTGGTCGGACCAAACGCACAACAACAAAGCGTCCGCTCGACTCGCGCTGAATGTCAAAAACATCGCCGGGGCTTGCCGAAGGCAAAACAATCCGCTTCTTGCTGTCCGCTGTCGACGTCATTGTGGGATCATCCCACCGTCTTTCAACGGTGTCAATCCCCGGATCTGGACTGAAGAAACGGATTCTGGATAGTGAGGGAGTCGATGGATTGCCCGTGTTGGAGATCTTCGGAGAAAAGTGTTTTGGC
>JBGSSC010000277.1:0-2119 GCA_041737265.1 Terrimicrobiaceae bacterium
GAGAAAATGGGAGCTTCGGATACTGCAGCTGGTTGTGGAACCGGCTCTGCAGGTAAAGTGGATTCGGTTGGCGGGGACCCCGATATGCGATCCAATTTCCGCTTGGTTACCCAGAGCTGGAATCCGCCCGCAAGGAAAGCAACGGCAAGAATCATTGCAGTGAGGGGCCGGTAGAGCTTTCTGCGGGGGGGGCGGGAATCCCTCCGTGAATGGGCGTGATTTGCCGGTGCGTTCAAAATGTAGTCGTATCCATCGACTCCGAGCTCGCCCGTTTCCGGCAGGTAATCGCTCAAATTTTCGCGGCGGATTCCGAGATATCTGGCGTAATCGATGAGGAACATCCGCGCATAGGCAGGGGGCATCCGGGAAAGATCGTCGGATTCCATCTCGCGAAGGCGACCGGCCCGGATGCGGGTATCGTGGGCGGCTTTTTCGACGGGGATTCCACGGGCCTCGCGTGCGGCCCTGAAGAGGCTGCCCATGGTGCCGCCAAGCATGGGAGAAGGCGGTTCACTGGCAGCTGCCTGCCCGACGACTGATTTCGATTCCTTTGCCATTTCCTTGATCCTTCTTCTTTCGTCCCGAATGCCCTGTTTGCAAGCCTATTCGGAGGGCAAGCCCGCGGATCCTGATTTGCCGGGTGGTCCACAGGATGTTCAGGGTGCGAAATCAGCGGAGAACTTGTCGAGCTCTTCCGTGAAGCCCGGAATGCCGAGGAGGACGGGTGCCACCGCATGCTCGCGGATCTGGGTCACGGACTTGGCACCAGGAATTGCAACAGTCACCCCCGGAAGGTGGAGGGTCCACGCTAGGGCGACTGCGGCAGGAACTGTGTCGAAGCCGGTCGCGATGGTTTCCAGGCGGTTGGCAATGAGAAGATTCCGCTCAAGGTTTAGGGTGAAATGAGGGCGTTCGAGGCGGTAATCTCCCGATGGGGGGAGGTGCGAAGCATTGTATTTACCTCCCAGAATGCCCTTGCCCAGCGGAGAGTACGCCATGATTCCAACGCCGTGGGCCATGCAGCTTTGCCGGCGGCCATCCTCGATCGTTCGGTCCGCGAGGCTGCACGGGAGCTGGTTGCATACGACCGGCCCGAAAGTGAGCGCCTCCTCCAATAATTGCGCGGAAAAGTTGCTTGCCCCGAAGTGTGCAATTTTTCCCGCCGCCCTGAGTTCGGAGGCAGCAGCCATTGTCTCACCAATGGGTGTTTGATCATCAGGCCAGTGCGCAAGAAGCACATCGATCCGGTCCACCTTGAGGCGGCGCAATGCGGAGTCAACGCGTTCGAACAGATGCCCGCGACTCAGATTGCAGGTGCGGCCGTTATTTCGATCCGCACCGAACAGAGGGCCCGTCTTGGTTACGATTCGGACGTATGCACGCAGCCCGGTTTCATGGAGCGCAGATCCAAGAAATTCCTCCGCCAGGCCGCACCCATAGCCTTCCGCGGTATCGATCAGATTGATCCCGAGCGAGACCGCGGTCTCCACCATTGTGATGATTTCCCGGGGAGGCCGGGGGAGGCCGGCGGGGTGGGGATCCCCGTACCTGCATCCGGGCCACGACATCGTTCCGAGCCCGATTGCGGAAATCCACGGGCCTGAAGCGCCCAGATGTCTTGGCATCAGAACATCGGGGCTTCTTTTTCCGGTATCCATTTTTTAAAAGAATCCCTCCCAAACCAGAAGTTTGTCGACTGCGCGGCTGCGATGACTGATCCGGTTTTTTGTTTCCGGCGGCAACCCGGCGAAGGTTTTGCAATATCCCTCGGGAATGAAGACCGGATCGTAGCCGAATCCTCCTGTGCCGCTCCGATGGTTGGCGATAATGCCTTCAACGGTTCCCTCAAAAGTAGCGAGTTTGCGCCCTGCTCGCGCGAGCACGATAACGCAGCGGAAGCGCGCGGAGCGGGCCTTGCCGCGGGTCGCTTCGAGTTTTGTGAGAAGCAGGCTGGTATTGGCGGAGTCATCGGCCGATGGACCCGCGAAGCGCGCAGAGTAAATCCCGGGAGCTCCTCCGAGTGCATCAACCTCCAGCCCCGAATCATCGGCGATGACCCACCCAGAATACCCGCGGGAGGCCGCAACGGCTTTGAGCGTCGCGTTCTCCTCGAATGTCT
>JBGSSC010000282.1:0-6811 GCA_041737265.1 Terrimicrobiaceae bacterium
GGGCACAGATGTCGCGCACCTTGTCGCGGTCGGCGCGGAACGGTGAAATCAGCGAGCAAATCACCACCATCCCCGCCTCGGCCATGAGCTTCGCAGTCTCTCCGGCACGGCGGATATTTTCAGAGCGGTCGACTTCCGAAAAACCAAGGTTTGAGCAGAGTCCGTGCCGCAGGTTGTCCCCGTCGAGAATTGTGCTCGCGACGCCTTTGCGGTGCAGGTGCCAGTCGAGGCCGGTCGCCAGGGTGGACTTCCCGGATCCGGACAGGCCGGTGAACCAAAGCACGGCTCCACGGTGGCCAAAATGCTCGGCACGCGCCTCGCGGGTCACGGCGCTGACTGTCCAGGTCAGATTATCGCTTTGCACGGATGCGCGCCCGCTCGAGTAATCGGCTTCGCGGATGATCCCTCCGCCGCCGATCCGCTTGCCGGCAAGGATCACGAAGCGTCCGAGACTTCCAATCCGGTCGTGACGGTCAAAAGCCACCGGCCGCCTTGTGCGGATACGCACGTCGGCCACCTCGTTTTTGGCGATCTGGGCACGGCCGCCCTCAATGGGTTCGAGAGTCGAGGAGTCGATCAAGCGTACGATCTCGACGACCCTCGCCTCCACACTCTGGGTGCCGAGTTTCAATGTAACCGGGGCGTTGGTGACAAGGGGCTCGGCACTCAGCCAGAACAAACTTGCCTGCAACTCACGCCCTTCAGCCGGGCCTTCCGAGGGCGAGGCACCAAGCTGCCCCCTCTCCACAAAAATTTGCTCCTCGAGCGTGATGGCTACGGCCTCCCCGGCAAGGGCCGACACGGGTGGAAACTTTGCTCCCCATGCCTCGATGGACCGCACACGGCTCCGCTTGCCATCGGGCCAGAAAGCAATTTCCTGACCAACTTCCAGGCGTCCGCTTTCGATCCGTCCCGCAAGAATACGGCGTTCGTCGAAGCGATAAATATCCTGGAGAACAAAACGGAGAGGCAACCCCTCCGGCGGAGCCGTGATCTCAAAACCGTCCAGCGCGGAAAGGATGTGAGGGCCGTCATACCATGGTGCCCTGGCCGAAGCGGAGGCAACGTTGTCTCCGTGCTTGGCGGAAATCGGGATCATGTACTGGGGTTCGATTCCCAGTTTGGCGAGGAAGGTCGTGTATTCCTCACGGATCGAGCGGAACCGTTCCTCGCTGAAATCCACGAGGTCCATCTTGTTGACGGCGACGGCGATCTGGCGGATCCCGAGCATCGAGAGCAGATACGCATGGCGCATGGACTGTTCCTGAATGCCCTCGTTGGCGTCGATGAGCAGAATGGCGGCATCGGCTGATGCGGCTCCGGTCACCATGTTTTTGAGGAATTCTTTGTGACCGGGAGCATCGATGATCACGTATTCACGGCGGGCGGTGCGGAAGGGCAGCTGGGTGGTATCGATCGTGATGTTCTGTGCCTGTTCCTCCAGCAGCGCGTCGAGCAGGAAGGCAAATTCAAACTCCATCCCCTCCGCCTCGCTGGCCGCCCGGATCTGGTCGACCTTGCCCTCAGGCAACGAATTCGTGTCGTGAAACAAACGACCGATCAGAGTGGACTTCCCGTGATCCACATGACCGACGATAACAATGCGCAATTTTTGGTCCCCGGTCACATGAATCCTTTCGCGCGAAGCTTTTGCATGGCATTGCGTTCGTGATGGTCCTGAGCACGGCCGGCGCGCTCGGTGGTCTTGGTTACCATAAGCTCGGCAATGATCTCGGGAATCGTTGCAGCCGGACTCTCAACCGGCTTCGTGATCGGCCAGCATCCCAACGAGCGGAACCGATATTTTTTCCCGTCGTCGGCAGGCCGCGCAAAATACATGGTCGGGATCGGGATTTCCTCCCGCTCGATGTAGCGCCAGACATCGACCTCGGTCCAGTCGAGCAGGGGTTGCACGCGGATGTGCTCTCCGGGATCAACGGCCGTCGTGAACTGGTTCCAAAACTCCGGCGGCTGATCCTTGTAGTCCCACTCGAAGTCGGCGGTGCGCGGCGAGAAATACCTCTCCTTGGCCCGGGTCGGGTCTTCATCGCGGCGGATGCCGGTGATCAGAGCATCGAATTTCCGCTCCGCCATCACCTGCTGGAGGGCGACGGTTTTGAGTTCGTGAGTCACGGTCACCGGATCGTGCGTCTCATAGCCGACCGACGCCGTGTAGGCTCCTTTGCCCGCGCGTGCGTCCTCGTTGATTTTTACGATGAGGTCCAATTGGTAGTGTTTGAGAGCCCAGTCGCGGAACTCCAGCATCTCGGGAAACTCGTAGGTGGTGTCGATATGGAGCACCGGGTAGGGAATTTTTCCGCAGAAGGCTTTTTTCGAAAGCCAGATGAGCACGTTGGAATCCTTCCCCATGCTCCAGGGCATGCAGAGGTTTGAGAAGCTGCAATAGGCTTCCCGTAAAATGTAAATGCTCTGAGCTTCAAGCTGATCCAGATGGTCCATCGGAAAACCGCCAACAATGAACCGCCGGGCCAATCCCTGCAAACGGAAAATCCAGCTATTCCATTACTGGATTTTCGAGGCGGAGGGATCATCGGACAGATCGGTCAGATCCGACGAATCGGTCCGATCTAAACGGGAACCGTCCCCTTGCACTCGGGGTAGCTGATACAGCCCCAGAACTGGCTGCCGGGCGTTTTACCGGTCTTGGCAGTGCGCAGGGCCGTGAGACCGCCGCATTTTGGACAAGCTGGAGGCTGGAGATCGGTCCGATCCGTCTGATCCGACCGATCTTTGTGCCTGTGGCGCAATCTTTCGGTGGCAAGTTGCTCGGAGTATCCACCGCCCTCCACAAAGGCGGCCTCCAGCGCCGCGATCTGCCGGTCGAGTAGGAAGTTTGCCTGATGGATGAGGCAGATCAGCGCATTGGCGCGGATCGCGGCATCTTCGTGGTCGAGCCAGCGGGCGTACATCGCAGCACGCTCATGATCGGAAAGATCCGTCAGATCGGACGGATCCGTCTGATCCGACGGATCTCTTCGCCGGGAACGCGCGACCGCCCGCACAGCGCTGGCCTCCGGGCTGTCCGGTGCCCATTGCGGGAGTCGCCGCTGGCGAAGGTAATCCTCGAAGTCGAGGAGCAGCTCTTCGAGGCTCGCCCGGGCGACGTTTACTAGACGCAGCTCGGTTTGCGAAGAGGTGGCAGCAGCCCGGCTGCCCTCGGCGATGTTCTGCCGGCCGGAACGCGCCGCCTGAATCATCTGATCCACCGTGCGGGAACGCGGGTCGAGGAACTTTTCGCAGAACCAATGAGTGGCGTCATAGATGAGCGTCGCGGTTTGAAAGCTGGCGGTGCTCCGGTACCCGCCGCTGGGGCGCAGCTTTTTGTGGAGCTCTTTCAAATAAGATCTGTCGGATCGGTCCGATCAGCCGGATCCGTCCGTTCTTCCTTAAATATACAGGCGGGCGTTCAGCGCGTTGTCTTCGATGAATTGGCGGCGCGGCTCGACGACATCTCCCATGAGGATCGTGAACATGCGGTCGGCATCGACGGCGTTGTCCTCCGTAAGATCGACCTTGAGCAGGCGGCGGCGCTCGGGGTTCATCGTCGTCTCAAAAAGTTCCTTCGCGTTCATCTCACCGAGACCTTTGAACCGGTCAATGGTGAGACCGCGTTTGCCGATCTCGAGGACCCGCTCGAGGATTGAGGGGATCGCGAACACGGGGTGAACCTTGGCTTTTTCGCCCTCCCCCTCGATCACCTCGAAGAGAGGCTTGTCGCTCGCGGCATAGTGGTCGATGTGGAGACCTTTCTTCTCCAGCTCAGCGATCAATTTGAGGATAGCGGACGATTCGTGGAGCTCGACGAGACGCGCACGGCGGCGGGGACCTTCACCGCGTTTGCCTGACCTGGTGGTGAGTGGCTGCGGGTCTCCGTTGCCTTCGGGCGCCGCGGGAGCTTCCTGCTCGAAGAGACCGAGATCTTCGTTGGCCTCATGGAATACACGAATGGCAGACTCGTCGGCAAAATAATGGACATGCTCGGCATTGCCTTCGCGCACATGCACCAGATACGCAGGCAGCGCTCCGGTCCTGGCGTCCCGGCGGGTGAGAAATTCCTCGAAGTCGCCGCCATGGCGGCGGAGTGCATCGGCATATTTTTGCAGACGCTCCAGCAGGCCGAGAATCTCCTTGAGCTGGGCCGAGGTGAGTTCCTCGCCGTTGGCACAATTTCTGAGTTTGACCTCCTCTGCGCCCAGGCCGATGAGGATCTTGTTGAGTTGTGCGTCGTCGGCAACGTACTCCTCCCGCCGCTTGCGTTTGATGCGATAAAGAGGCGGGCAGGCCACGTAAACATGTCCCCGCTTCAATAGCTGAGGCATCTGGCGGTAGAAAAAAGTGAGGAGGAGAGTGCGGATATGCGAACCATCCACATCGGCATCGGTCATGATGATGATCCGGCCGTAGCGCAGGCGTTCGAGGTTGAAGGCCCCTTCCTGGTCGCCGTCGCCAATGCCAGTGCCAATGGCCGTGATCATCGTCTGGATCTCGGTATTTTGGAGCACCTTGTCCAAACGGGCTTTCTCGACATTGATGAGCTTGCCCCGGATCGGAAGGATCGCCTGGTAGCGGCGGTCACGCCCCTGCTTGGCAGAGCCGCCGGCCGAGTCGCCCTCGACAATATAGAGTTCGGTGAGCGAGGGATCGCGCTCCGAGCAATCCGCCAGCTTGCCGGGAAGCCCGCCGCCGGAAAGAGCGCTCTTGCGAACAGTTTCCCGTGCCTTGCGGGCTGCCTCACGAGCCCGGGCGGCCATGAGCGCTTTCTCGATGATTTTCTTCGCGACGGGAGGGTTCGAGTCAAAATGAGTCATCAACCCCTCGTATGTGATCGAGCTGACAATTCCCTCGACCTCGGGCACAACGAGCTTCGATTTGGTCTGGGACTCGAAACTGGGATTCGGGTGCTTCACCGCGAGCACGCAGATGAGACCTTCCCGCACATCGTCGCCGCTGAGGACCGGGTCCTTCTCCTTGAGCAACGAGTTTTGTTTCGCGTATTGGTTGATCGCACGCGTGAGCGCCGTGCGGAAACCGGTGGCATGGGTGCCGCCATCCGCGTTGGGGATCGCATTCGTGAAGCAGAGGATCTGGTCGTTGTAGCTGTCGTTGTATTGAAGCACGACGTCCACAAACATGTCGTCCTCGATTTCGGTCTGATCCTTGTTCTTGAACTTGACCGCCCGCTTTCCGGAGAGCACGACGGGCTTCGGGTGCACGAGTTGTTTGTTCTCGCCGAGCTGGCGCACGAAGTCCTCGAGGCCGAGCTTGTAGAGGTAGGTCTCGCGACGGACGGGATCCGGCCTCTCGTCGGTGAGGGTGATTTCCAAACCGGGATTCAGAAAAGCGAGTTCTCGCAGGCGCGCGGCGAGCTTGGCGAACTGGAACTCGGTGGTGATGGTGAAGATCGTTGCGTCGGGCTGGAAGGTGATGAGTGTGCCCGTCTGCTTCTTGTTTTTGACATCACCGATAACTTCCAGCTTCTGAGTGGTGACACCCCGCTCGAAGGCCATGTGATAAACTTTGCCCTCGCGGGTGACCTCGACCTTGAACCAGTCGGAAAGCGCATTCACGCACTTGGCACCCACACCGTGCAGACCGCCCGAGTACTTGTACGCACCCTGGCCGAACTTGCCGCCGGCGTGCAGGTTCGTGAGCACGAGTTCGATGGCAGGCATCTTGAACTTCGGGTGCATGTCCACCGGAATCCCGCGACCATTGTCACGGATCGAACAGGATCCGTCGGTGTGAAGGGAGACATCGATCCGCGTGCAGTAGCCCGCAAGGTGCTCGTCGATCGAATTGTCCAGAACCTCGAAAACGCAATGATGCAGCCCCCGCTCATCGGTGGGCCCGATGTACATTCCGGGCCGCTGGCGCACCCCGGCGAGTCCCTCGAGCTTGTCAATTTTTGAAGCGTCGTATTTTTCGAGGGCGTCTACAGGGAGAGGTTCTTCGGGCATGCGGATAGGTATTTGGATAAACGGTCAGTATAGCCCCCGAAGAGACCGCGGAACAATGCTTTTTCCGGCGAAAGAAAGGACTAAAACCGCAAGATGGGAACCACCGGAACGGGGGCCAAAGCGAGCCGGCCTTCCAGAAATTCCAGCTCGATGAGAAACTGGGCCGCCGCAACCACCGCTCCGCACTCCTGAATCAGACGGATGGCCGCAGAGGCGGTTCCGCCGGTCGCAAGCAAGTCGTCAATGAGCGCGACCTTTTCTCCGGGCCGGAAGGCATCGGTGTGGACCTCGATGGCGGATTCGCCATATTCGAGTTTGTAGGCGACGGAGCGGGTCGTGAAAGGCAGCTTCCCCTTTTTGCGGATCGGCACGAAGCCGAGCCCCATCCGGTCGGCGACTGTCGCTCCGAAGAGAAAACCGCGGGCGTCGATACCGGCAATTTTCTCGGCTCCGTATTCACTTGCCGTCTCACAAAAGCGGTCAATAGCTCGCCGAAGGAGGGCTCCATCAGCCAGGAGGGGAGTGATATCTTTGAACAACACTCCCACTTTTGGAAAGTCGGGCACATCACGGATCGCCGCGCGGAGGATCGGGTCGTTGGCGCTCATGCTAATCTCCAAAGGAAATCTCCATGGTCCTGGCGACGCGCACCATCTCGCCATCCGGCGGAACCTTCCGAAGCTTGTGAACGGCATGGGAAATGGGGACATCGAGGACCTGATAATTCTGGTAGCTGACCATCGATCCGTATTTTTCTTCGGCAACCAACTCAACAGCCTTGACGCCAAACCGGGTGCCCAGAATCCGGTCAAGGGTGGTGGGAGCTCCTCCCC
>JBGSSC010000590.1:0-7419 GCA_041737265.1 Terrimicrobiaceae bacterium
CTCGCCGTGCTTCTTCTGGTCTTCTGGCCGGGGAAATCCACTCCCGGCAGTTTTTGTGTGTTCCAGGCGGCGACCGGGTTGCCTTGCGGGCTTTGCGGCGGCACCCGCGCTCTTCGGGCGACCCTTCAGGGAGATTTTCCAAAGGCTCTCTATTTTAATCCGGCCGCTTTGATCATCGCTGCGGGGGCTGGCGGAATCTCACTCGTCCTGCTCGCCGAGGCCTTGCTGGCCAGGGTAATCCTGCCCCCGTTGAAAGGGCGCCTCCGCATCGCCCTTCTCGTGCTCCTCCTTCTCACGCTGGTGCCTTGGACGGCATGGCACGCCTACTCCGCTCTTAAAACGCCCAAGCCCGAACTCATCATTCCGGGGCACCCCTTGGTCCGTTACCTAAAGGGGGATTGACACCTCCCGCATTTTTGCACTACGGACAGGCCATGTCCCCTATCTTTATCAGCCGCCAGCAGGAGCAATTGGGCCAATTTTCCGAGGAGGATGTAAAAGCCGGGCTACAGAGCGGACGTTTTCTTCCCGGGGATCTCGCGTGGAGGGAGGGCATGGCAGAGTGGCAGCCTCTGGCGTCGCTCGGTTTGGCCGCCGCACCACCATCAACCGCGCCGCTTGCGCATCCCGGAATTCCTCATCCGGCCGTCGGACACGTTCTTGCCCCGGCGCCCGCTGCGGAAGGTTTGCCCTGGGAGAGCGCCACAGCTTCCGGCTGGTTGGTCCCATGGTGGGAAACGACGAGAGATGCCCTCTTCGCACCGGTCTCGGCTTTTTCAGCGATGAAAGTTGTTGGCGGATACGGCAGGCCACTCGCTTACCTCATGATTTGCTCGTTCATCTCCGGCCTGGTGTATGGACTTTGTCAACTTGCAGTGCAGGCTGTGATGGCGTCCTCGGGCTCCGGCGAAGCCATGCCGGTTACGTTCATGGGCCTTCTCTGCGCTGTGCCAGTGGCCATCGGTGCCGGGCTTTTGATGGCGGCCATCGGTGCCGTGATCACCGCATTCGTTGGCGGCGCGATCACCCATGTTTGTCTTATGCTGTTTGGTGCCGCAGGGAGCGGGTTTGAGGGAAGTGTGCGGGCGATATGTTACGCGACCGGGGCGGTGAATGCCCTGCAAATTGTTCCCATTCTCGGCTGGATTGCGGCCATATTCTGGGGACCAATCGTCTATGTGATCGCCCTCAAGGAAGCGCACAAAACCGAATATTGGAGAGTTGTTTGTGCGAGTCTGATTCCTGTTCTCCTTTGCTGTGGATGCCTTGTTGGAATCGGAATGGCATTTGCAGGGTCCATGCCTCAGATCATGGAAAGCCTCCAAAACCAGAGCTGGCAGCCCTAATCCGTCGGGAGCCGGTGGCAGGAGCGTGGGTGTTGGCAACGGGACCCGATGAGAAATGGGTGCCAGCGCCGCCGGATTAGAAAATTTTGCTGCGCAAAATATGGCAGGACATAGACGGAGCCCGGCCCGCTAGAATAAGCCACATAGCCCATCGGTAGGGCGGGTTCGCCGACCCCGCCCATTTTTCAAATTTCATCTTCTTAGACCGCTCTAATTGGTAAAAGACTAACAAACCTCGGCGATCGCCGCCTCGAGTGCGTCGGCGGCTATTTCGAGTTGGGGCACGGTGATGCAGAGCGGAGGGATCAGGGCGATCGTATCCAGAATCGGCCGGGTGAGGAGGCCGTGTTTCCGGGCGGCAAGGCAAACCCTGGTTCCGGTGCCTTCGCGCCAGTCGAAGGGTTGGCCGGGATGTTCCTGAATCTCAACTCCCGCGATGAATCCCCGTTGCCGGACTTCCGCCACGTGGCGAGATTTTGAAATTCGCTCCAGAAGGGAAGCCAGGAGCCGGATTTTGGGCTGAAGGTGTTCGAGTGTCTGTTCGTTCCGGAAGACTGCCAGGCTCGCCCGTGCCGCCGCGCATCCAAGCGGGTTCCCGCAGTAGCTGTGACCATAGAAGAACGTCTTCAGCTCTTCGAACCCGCCGAGAAATGCTTCGAAGATTCTTTCTTTTGTGAGTGTTGCGGCAAGAGGCAGTGTCCCCCCTGTGAGTCCTTTGGCGAGGCAGAGAAAATCCGGGGCGACGTCTTCATGTTCGCATGCAAACATCCGTCCCGTGCGGCCGAAGCCCGTGAGTACCTCATCGAAAATAAGCAGGCATCCGGTCGCGTCGCACCAGGCCCGCAAGTCGCGCAGCATTCCCGCAGGCCACAGGCGGATTCCGGCAGCACCCTGCACCAGCGGCTCAATGATCACAGCAGCCACGCGGCTCGCATCCGCGGGCGGCATCTCTTTCAGTCCCCGGATGTCTCCAGCCCGGATTGGAGAAAAATGCACGGGTGCGAAGCGGTCGAAAAATGAACCAAGCCCACCCAGGCTCGCTGCACCGGCGGTGTCGCCATGGTAGGCCATGTCAAAAGCCACGAAGCGATTTCGCCCGGGGTTTCCCGTGAGTTGCCAGTATTGCAGGGCCATCTTGATCGCGACTTCCACGGCTGTCGAACCGTCGTCGGAGTAGAAGACCTTCGTGAGATCATCCCCGGGTGCCACCGCCACCAGTTCTTCGGCAAGCCGGATTGCTGGTTCATTGCTGGAGCCAAGGAAGGAACAGTGCGCCAGTCGTCCCGCCTGATCCTTGATCGCCTCCGTGATGCCCGGATGACCATGCCCGTGGATATTCGTCCAGATCGAGGAATTGCCGTCCACATATTCCCTGCCGCGGCTGTCGCGGAGGAGTGCGCCTTCGCCTTCGACAAGCACCAGTGGTTCGTGGTCCGGCGCACACCATGCTTTCATCTGTGTGAAGGGATGCCAGATGTGACGCTTGTCAACGTTGGAGAGCTCGGTGGTGCGGTCGGTCATTCCGGGTGGAAATCATTGCCGGATTCACGGGATTCGCCAGAGGTTTCTCCTGCATGGAGTGAGGAATTTTCAAGTCTGACAGCCTGAAAGAAAAAGAGGTGCAGGCCTTTCACAAGTCCGACAGCCTGCTAGCGTTTAATGTCCCGACTTTGAACGCCCTCTCAAAAATTCTCATTGCTCTGGTTGCCGTGGTGCTGGTCGCCTGCCTGGTTTCTCCCGTGGCCTACGCGATCGGGCAGGCCCTTTCCGGTGTGATCCCCGCAGCGGGAGGCTTCCCCTTCCACCGTTACTTCAGCCGCTCGGTTCAGGTGTGCGCAATCATCGCGGTGGTTCCCCTCGTCTTCTGGATCGGGGTGCGCAATGTGCGGGAACTCGGGATCGAAAAGAACCCGTTTGCGCGGACCGACTTATTCGCAGGGCTTCTAGCCGCTCTCGCCCCCGGCATGGTGCTCGCGCTCGTCACCATTCAGATGGACGTTTTCCGGGTCCGGAATGAGCACGAATTCACCCATCTCCTCCGGATTTTGCTGACAGCGGGTTTTGTCGCAGTGATTGAGGAATTTCTGTTTCGCGGTGTTCTCCTCGGTTTGGCGGTACGGGTGGTGGGGCGTGTCTGGGCTGTCCTGGTGACCTCCGCGGCCTTTGCGGCGGTGCATTTTGTGCGTCCTGCGAAAACAGCCGTCGGGGAAGTGTCCTGGAGCAGTGGGTTTGCCCAGGCCTTGGTTTCCCTGCAAGACATGCCGCCCTGGCCGCTCCTGGGCTATGGCGTCGTTACCTTATTTTTTTCCGGGATGGTTCTGGCTTGGGTCACACTGCACACCCGGTCTCTCTGGCCCGCCATCGGCCTGCATGCCGGCTGGATTTTCGGTCAGCAGGGTCTCGCCTGGCTCGCCAAGTTCCGTGCCAAACCGCCTGAGGCGTTTCTGCCATGGATCGGACCCAACCTCGTGAGCGGGGCCGTGCCAACGGGATTGGTTCCTCTGGTGGCGCTCGGGGCCGGTGCGATCGGCATGTTTGTCTATTTTCGATATGGACGCCGTCCGTCTGGCGCGTGAGGTCTTTTTTGCGGCGCGCGATCTGGTGCTGCCGCCGCACTGTGCAGGTTGTGGAGCCGGGATTGATGGCGGGTGGTGGTGCGATCCGTGCCGCCGTCTGCTCCAGCCCATCCGGCCACCAAGGTGTGAGGCCTGTTCCCAACCGTTCTCCGGCGCGATCACCGGCCCGTTCGTTTGTCCCAACTGCCATGGCAGGGCATTTCATTTTGAAGCAGCGGTGGCAGGTTTCTCCAGCCGGGGTCCGCTCAGGGAATTGATCCACCTCCTGAAATACGCCAAAGCCCGTTGGGCCTCCAAACCGCTTGCCGAGCTTGCCTTCCTGGCGCTCGAGGATCCCAGACTTCAGCCGGCCCCGGAGGTCCTCGTTCCCGTCCCCTTGCACCCGCTCCGCCAGCGGGAGAGAGGCTTCAATCAGTCCGAACTCATCGCACGCGAACTCTCCCGGCACTCCGGAATTCCGGTTTCCCTGCCTCTTGTCCGGATCCGTGCCACCCGGACCCAAACCCATTTTGACCGCAATCAACGCATGCGGAACTTGCGTGGAGCCTTCGCATTGGGTCAGAATGCCAGCGTGTCCGGGCTCAGTATCCTCCTCGTCGATGACGTGCTAACCACAGGGTCCACGCTGGACGAGTGTGCCCGTGTGTTGCTCGCTGCCGGCTCAGGCAGGGTGCGGGCTCTGACAGTTGGTCGCGGTTAACCTATTTTTCTTATGGCTATTTTTAAAAAACCCATCCTCAAGGCCCTCGGCGGCCGGACCAAAGAAATGCCGGAAGGCCTTTGGACGAAATGCCCCTCATGTGGAGATGTCATCCACAACCTCGCCTTGGATGAGAATCTTCGTGTCTGCCCGAAGTGTGACCACCATTTCACGCTCACGGCCCGGGAACGCATTGCGATGCTTGCCGATCAGGGCACGTTCGAGGAGGACGACGCCACCATGACCTCGGTGGACACGCTCGAGTTCCAGGGCGTTGCCTCATACAAGGAACGGCTTGTGTCCTACCGTCAGAAGACCGGCCTTTGCGATGCGGTGATTACCGGGGTTGCAATGCTCAAGGGCCGTCGCGTGGGTTTGGCGGTCATGGACTTCGGGTTTTTGGCGGCTTCGATGGGATCCGTCGTCGGGGAAAAGATTACCCGTATTGTCGAGCGTTCCACGAAGGAGAAGCTTCCGGTGATCATCGTTTGCACTTCCGGTGGTGCCCGGATGTATGAGGGAATTCTGAGCCTCATGCAGCTGACAAAGACCAGTGGGGCTCTCGCCCTTCACGGAAAAGCAAAGCTGCCTTATATCGCGGTACTGACCAATCCGACGTATGCGGGAGTGATGGCCAGTTTCGGTTCGTTGGGGGACATCATTCTCGCTGAACCCCAAAGCCTCATCGGCTTCGCCGGCCCGCGGGTCATCAAGGAGACAACTCACCAGGTTCTTCCACCCGGGTTTCAGACCGCGGAGTTTCTTGAAAAGCACGGTTTGGTGGATGCGGTTGTTTCCCGGTCGCGGATGAAGGCTGCGCTTGCCGATGCGGTTGCCTACATGGGCGCACACTGCAAATAGCGGCCGCGGGTGAGCTCGGCTTTGTCGCGGGAGGAGGAGCTGCTTCGGTGGCTCTACGATGCCCAGCGTTTCGGGATCAAGCTGGGGCTGGAAAACACACTCCGGCTTTTCTCCGCCATGGGCGATCCCCATCGCCGCATCCCATGCTTCCATGTGGCGGGCACCAACGGCAAAGGCTCGGTCTGCGCCATGCTCGCGGCCTGTTTGCGCGAAGCCGGTCACCGCACCGCACTTTACACTTCCCCACACCTCGTGCGCTTCTCCGAGCGGATCCAAATCGATGGGAAAGAAATTCCGCGGGAATCCATCGCTGAGGGCCTGGAACAGATCCGGGGAATCGTGCTGGAGTCTGATCATTCCCCGACCTTTTTTGAAATCGCCACGGTCCTTGCCTTCGACTGGTTTGCCCGGGAGGGGTGCGATGTCGCAGTGATTGAAACCGGCATGGGGGGGCGCCTCGATTCCACGAATGTGGTGGATCCGCTCGTCTCGGTGATCACTCCGGTTGCCAACGATCACGCCCAATGGCTCGGTGATACCCTTGAAAAAATTGCCTCAGAGAAAGCAGGCATCATCAAGCCGAAGCGCCCCGTCGTTTCTGCTCCGCAAGATCCGGTCGTGTGCGATGTCCTCGTGCGCAAAGCTGCAACGGAAAATGCCCCTTTGCTTTTCGTTGACGAACCATGGGGAGGGGAGGTCGGGCTTGTCGGCGATCACCAGCGGTGGAACGCCGCCCTGGTGGCAGCCGCTCTTTCGGCCGGTGGCATCCCGGTCAGCCCCGGACAACTCGCGAGGGGTATCGCCGGCGTCTCCTGGCGGGGTCGCTTCCAAAGGCTTGGAGACCACTGGGTGCTGGACGGGGCCCATAATCCCCATGCTGCGAAAACCCTTGTAGCGGCATGGCGAGGCCAATTCGGAGAGGCCCGTGTTCCGATCCTCTTCGGCTGCCTTGATGACAAGCAACCGGGAGAAATTCTTGCCACCTTGACACCGATCGCTTCGGAGTTTCACCTCGTTCCCGTGGGCAATGTGCGCGGACTCGATCCCGGATCGATGCGGGGCTACTGCACAGTCCCCGCGACGGTATACTCCAGCTTGAAAGAGGCTCTCTCCAAACTTTCAGAAGCCGCTGGACCTGTCCTCATCACAGGTTCCCTTTTCCTCGTCGGTGAAGCCTTGGAACAGCTTTCTACTTAGAGGGTGTCATGCACTTATGGCGGGCCTTTGTTGGGTTCAAAACGGGCTGCCGACAAGGCGCGGCGAGCGCGGCATCCCCGCAGCGGGCTGGAAGCGAGCCGCAACGCCGTCGCCAGCCCGTTTTCAACCCAACCCTGCGGGCAGGGAGGCTTTTGGCGATTCTCCGCGTTACTCGCTCGGCCAGTGTGGTTTACACACAGGCGCTTCGCTCGTGCCTTAAGAATCGCCAAAATCTTCTCCTGCAAAGGCCCGCCATAAGTGCATGACACCCTCTAAACCGCGCTAAATCCTAGGCACCTCAGGGACTTTCATGGACTTTTCGCAGCGAAAAGTCCGCGTCCTCAGGTGGAATTGAACCACCATCTGAGCTTTAGGAGAGCCCTGCTCTATCCATTTGAGCTATGAGGACGTTGTAAATCAGTGACTTATGGAGTTTTTTGGCGCAAAAACATGGAAAGTTCTACTTTGTGTTTCCATGTCCCTCGACGTTTACCATTGTCCGGAGCCCCTGTAAAGGCATCGCCTTCTCCGGGAAGGCGCACTCGCCCTTGAGTCACTTTTCATTGCCTCGAAGAGGCTGGAAGGGACGCAGCCTGCGGTCCAACCGACAAAAATGGAAATAAAGTGCCATCGGACCCGAATCAAATGACTTCACGCAGTTCGGTGGAAATGGATCACCATTTCGCAGACTACCTGACCATCGGAGGATTTCCGGAGGCGCCTCCCCTTCCCGTTAGTC
>JBGSSC010000333.1:0-1606 GCA_041737265.1 Terrimicrobiaceae bacterium
CTGGCCAACAACGCGGCCTTTGTCGCGGCACCGCGTGCCCGTACCAAGGGCCTCAAGCTCCACGGCCGGGTCTTCCTTCACGATTACGATGCCGCCAAAGACCCCGACCACAGCGTGCTGACCCTTATCCTCACCGCACCGGTTGTGGTCGCAAGTTGGATCAACCTCCAATACTACGGTTCGCGGGTGAATCCCGCGCTCTATGGCAGCGGCAACAAAACCCTCCACAATGTTGCCGGAGGCATCGGGGTGTATGAGGGCAACGGCGGCGACCTGCGACCCGGCCTCCCGCTTCAATCCATCCACAACGGAGAGAGCTTCGTACACGAACCCCGCCGCCTCTCCGTCTATGTCGAAGCCCCTCCGCAAGCCATCTCCGGCATCCTCGACGCCAACCCCGGCGTGCGCGATCTGTTCCGCAACTGCTGGATTCACCTCTTCGCCCTCCGGGGTCAAGAATGCCTGCGCTACCACTCGGACGGTGCCTGGACGCCGTTTGCAGTGAACCCCCAGCCGCCCCCGGCGGCCTGATCCCAACCGCCATGGCAGGCGTGTTCGGTTCCGGACGGCTGCCCGGGGAATGTTCCCGAAGGCACTGGCCTCGCTGGAATCATCGCTGGATAGCAAGCTGACGAAGTTGCATACACTATTGGAAGCGGTGTGGAAAGGATTCGACAAGAAAGGACAATCCCGACAGGGGATGAGGGATTCCCCGGCTTTGTGACCCCCGTTACATATGACCAGCGCACGCCGTGATATCAGGGATTCCGGGGCGGCACCGAACCTCCGGCTTTTCAGCCGGCGAAGCGTTGGGCGATGGGCATGCGGCGTCCGAGGCCGAAGGCCCTTGCGGTGACCTTGATTCCGGGAGCCGCCTGCTCGCGTTTGTATTCGTTGAGGTCGACGCGGCGTGCAACCCACCGGACGGTCTCCGGGTCGAAGCCGCGCGATGCGATTTCATCCACCGGGCAATTGTCCTCCACGTAAAGACGCAGGATTCCATCCAGGATATCGTAAGGCGGCAGGGTGTCCTGGTCCGTTTGGTCGGGCCGGAGTTCGGCGCTGGGCGGTTTCTCTATGGTTCGGCGGGGAATGACTTCCTTGCCCCGGGCGTTGATGCGCTGAGCCAGCCGGTAAACCATGGTTTTTGGCACATCGGAGAGGGAGGCCAAACCCCCGCACATGTCGCCGTAGAGGGTACAGTAGCCAACAGCCAATTCGCTCTTGTTGCCGGTGGTGAGGAGCAGGCTTCCGAACTTGTTGGAAAGGGCCATCAGAGTCAGTCCCCGGAGCCGGGCCTGCAGATTTTCCTCGGTCGCATCTTCGGGACGGCCTGAGAACACCGGTGCCATCTGCGCTTTGACCGCATCGAAAGTTGCAGCGATCGGGATTTCGAGCGCGTGAATGCCCAGGTTCCGCGCCAAGGCCCGTGCGTCCTCCACGCTGTGGGTTGAGGAAAACGGCGACGGCATGAGCACACCGGTCACATTTTTTGCACCGACGGCCTCGGCAGCCAGGCAGGCGGTCAACGCAGAATCGATCCCGCCACTGAGTCCGAGCACGCACGATTTGAATCCACACTTGAGAAGATAATCGCGAAGGCCGA
>JBGSSC010000343.1:0-3202 GCA_041737265.1 Terrimicrobiaceae bacterium
GCGAGTTCTTCGGCCTCGCGGTATTGGCGCCGGAAAGCGTCTCCCAACTGCTTCGCAAGGCGGACTTCCTGGAGCCTGTCGGCGGAGGAAAGCGCCGGGCGGATTTTCTCCAACGCAATCTGATAGGACACGGAGGAAAGGTCACTGAAGCGCTCGGTCGCGCGAGGAGGAAAGTCCGCGGCAATCAGCGCTTTCCATGCAGCAACCTGTTCATCATGCGGATCGAGGCTCATCACGCGGATGATAAAGCCCATCGCCTTGAAAAGCGGTCCCGTCCAGCCGGGATGATAGACAAAGAGTTTGGCCTCCTCGTAGGGGAAGACCTCCGGGTCGGACCGGAATTCCGCAAACTCCGGCGCGTAGAGTTCCTTCCGCACCGGGAGACGGCGCAGCGCATATCGCCTGGGTCCACCGGGCGCGCCGACTTTAAAGTTCCAAAGTTTCTGCCCCTCAAGAGACAGAACAAAATCAATGAAATGTTTTGCGACTTGCGGGTTGGGGGCGCCGCGAAACATGCCGATTGGATCGACCCCCACCGAGGATCCTCCTGCGGGAGTGAAGTATTGGAGCCGGGAGGGCTTGTCGCCAATGCGCACGGACTCGCTTTGATAGCGGCCGTAAAAGTCGATCGACATTCCGACCGATGCGTCACCTTGCGAGACATCCATCGGAACCTTGGAAGCCGCATCGGTGAAATACCGGGCGTTGGCGGAAGCTCGCTGGATGATCGCGAGCCCGTCGAGCCAACCCTGTGCGATCGCCGGTCGCGCATCCTCTCCGATCTGACCATCGGAGTGACGCTGCATTTGTTGCTGGATGAACATCTCAAAGGCCTTGGCTGCGGAGCCGCTCTTTGTGGGGTCCGCCAGAGCAACCTCTTTAAGAAATTCCGGTCGGCCAAGGTCAGACCACGCGGCGGGCAACTCGGTGATGCCAAGACGCCTCAGCGAATCGCTGTTGTAACATATTCCGAACGAGGAAATGACCGCTCCGACCCACCGGCCCTGCGCATCGTAAAACTCCTCGCCCGAGACCGATTGCGGGATGGATCCCTCGCTGAACCACCCGGGGTGGCGCTCCAATACCCCCGAGTCAACCAATCGCCCCGCTTCGGCCTGGATCGTAAAATCATAAGCTCCGCCGCCAAAAAAGATGTCCAGCCCAACACCCACCCCGGATGCCAGAAAAGCCCTCCGGGCAGCCTGCACGGGCGTGTCTTCCGCGGCATCGGCCGGAAGCCCGACCTTCGGGTTGTCGAAGGCCGCCTGTACCTCGGGCGTCCAATCCCGGCCGGAACTGCGCCAGTAGAATTCAAACGCTGCAAAAAACTCCCCTTTGAGGTAACGGGCGATCTCGCTCGTACCGCCGGGCATCCGCCAGTCGATGCGCACGCTCCGCCCGGTCGTTGCTTTGTAGTGTTCGTAAAATGCCTTTGAGAATTCGTAGCGGATGGCCTCGTTATGAGGGGTGATGACAACCAAGGTGTCATCTGCTTTGGCAAAAAGACTCTCCTCCGGGCGCAGCGCGAAAGGGATACCGATCACCAGCGCCATCGCAATGAGAACTCCAATTGCGCGAATCATGGCAAAACCGGCCTCAGGGCCTCAGCACGACAACGTCTTCCTGCGCCACACAGGCGCATAGGTCGCGGTCCGCCGGACGGGCCGAAAGCCGCGGATTCAGCTCGAAAATTTTCAGCGCCTGGCCGGCTGAAACGAATTGGTATTGCGCGACCTCCCCGAGATAGACGGCATCTCCGATGCGGCCAACGGCCACATTCTCTCCCGTGGCACCTTCCCGGAATGTCCAGCACTCGGGCCTCACGGAAAGTGAAACCTTGTCGCCGGGCACGGGCTTCCAGGAATCATCGGTTACCATCCCGCGGAAGCGGCCGATGCCGGTGGTCACCACCGCAACTCCATCGGCGATCTCGGCAATTTCTCCGGGAACAAAATTTGTTTCACCGATGAAGTCGGCGACAACCTTCGATCGGGGACGCCGGTAAACCTCATCCGGCGCACCGATCTGAGCGATGCGCCCGCCTTCAAGGATCGCCATCCGGTCGGAAATGGACAGGGCCTCTTTCTGGTCGTGGGTCACATAGATGGCAGTCAGCCCGAACTCTTTGCAGACACGGCGGATTTCCGTGCGCATCTCGAGCCGCAGCTTGGCGTCGAGGTTGGAGAGAGGCTCATCGAGAAGGAGGGCTCTGGGACGGATGACAAGAGCCCGGGCGAGGGCAACCCGTTGTTGTTGACCTCCGGAGAGTTGGGCAATTTTGCGGTCGGCATAGGGCCCCATCCTTACGGAATCAAGAGCTTCATGGACTCTGCGTTGAATTTCCCTGGGGGCAACCTTCCGCTCCTCGAGCCCGAAGGCAACGTTCCTTGCAACCGTCATGTGCGGCCAAAGTGCATAGCTCTGAAACATCATTCCCGTGTTGCGAAGATGCGGAGGAAGACGGGTCACATCCTCGTCTCCGAACAGAACACGACCGGATTCGGGGATGTAAAAACCGGCGATGTTCCTCAGGAGAGTCGTCTTGCCGCAACCGCTGGGCCCCAACAGAAAAAAGATCTCGCCCGGCTCGATGCGGAAGCTCACCCCGTCCAGCGCCACTTGCGAACCAAAGCGCTTCACCAGGTTGTCGATGGTAATGGAGATCATGAAACCAAAGGGTTCTAACGCTCTGCTCCTGCGGGGGCAATCCTCATCCGGCGGGCTCCTGCGTTACAGATTCGTAACGTTTGAACGCGATAACCGGTCATCTTCATCGAGCATCGCCTGCCACAGCGATTTGAAAGCGGGTTCATAGCGCTGGTCCTGAAAATCCAGCATCTTCTCACGATGAGAGACCAGAGCGGCTACCTCGCTCTCCATTTCGTGCCAGATCTCCCTCAGTTGCCGCAGGGCCGAGCTTTCCCGATCCCAAAGGACCGCGTAGGAATCCACAAACTCTGATGCATAGCCGGCCTCAGCACGGTCGTTGGGAAGCCAGAAGTGACGCGGCAGCGGAGGCTCCTCGAGCAACATCGGGGCAATGAAAAGATTGCGCAAAATACCTTCGCGATATTTCTCCCGGGCGGCGGATTCCTCCCCCTCCATCGCAAGGGAGAGCGCCCAACCGAAGAGAAGTGCAGGCTCGGGGTAGTCGTGCGGATAAGAAGCGGCGTATCCGGCAAAGGCGGCTGCGGCAGCAGGC
>JBGSSC010000391.1:0-5554 GCA_041737265.1 Terrimicrobiaceae bacterium
CGATGAGGGGGACCCGGAAGGTCTCGGCCGTTGCGAGCACAATGGCGTCCACGCCGGGGTCGGCGACCGCCTCGCGAAAATCCCCGATGGTTCGCGCTCCGGGGGCGAGCGCCGAGGCAAGTGCAAGGGACTCCCCGTCCCGGTCGCAGAGTGCAACGAGTTCCGCTGCGGGGTTGGCGAGCAAGTTGGGAATATGTTGCGATCGCGCAAAAATTCCGGTTCCCACGACTGCAAAACGGATTGGTTGGGACATGGCGGCAAGGGATAAGAGATCAAGGTTTCGGTGCCATCTCCAATTTCCTTCGAGTGGTCTCTCGCGCAGTCCACCCATCCGGGAAATGGCTCCGGCTCCCGCGGGATTTGGTCAGGCAGCGGAGGCCGCTGCCTTCATGAGCCGGGCGCAGGCACGGTCCTTGCCGAGAACCTCAAGGAGTTCGTAGAGACCCGGCCCGACCTGACGTCCGGTTGCAGCAACCCTTGCAGGATGTACGAGTTCGCCGACCTTTGCCCCGAGTTGCGACGCGCATGCTTTGAGCGCGGCCTCGATAGCGGAATGATTCCACTCACCCAGGGCACCGAGTGAGGCTGCAAGGGCCTCAAGCCGGTTCTTTGCACCGGCTTTGCCGAGAACTTTTTGTGAGGCTTCGGGATCGATTGGAAAGTCCTCCGTGAAGAGGAATGCGATCCATTCCGGAACATCACTGAGATGTTTGACCTTGGGTTGTACGATGGCCAGGGCAGGCGCCAGCCGCGAAACATCACCGTAGGCAATGCCCGCTTTTTCAATAAACGGCAACGTGAGATCCATGAAGCGCGTCGGCGTCATGTGAATGATGTGCTGGCCGTTGATCCAAAAACATTTGTCGAGGTCGAAGATCGCATTGCGGCGGTTGACTCCGCCGAGGTCGAAGAGTTCACGGATTGTTTCGAGCTTCAGGACCTCCCGGTCGTCCTTGGGCGACCAGCCCAGCAGACACAGGTAGTTGGTGACCGCTTCGGGCGCATAGCCCTCTTCGATAAAATACGCGAGGCTGGATCCGCCATCGCGCTTGCTGAGTTTTTTTCCCTCCTTATTCAGGATGAGGGGAATGTGTGCGAACTGAGGAGGGGTGGCCCCAAGCGCCTGGTAAAGCTCGATGTGCTTCGGAGTGTTGGAAAGGTGATCCTCCCCCCGGATGACGTGAGTCATGCGCATTTCGATGTCATCAACGACATTGACGAAATGGAAGATCCAGGATCCGTCCGGCCTGCGGATGGTCATGTCGGGATGGGTCCCGGGATTCGACATATCGAAGGGGATTTTCCCACAGACAAGATCCTCAACAACGACCGTCTGCCGCGGCGAGCGAAAGCGCAGGGCACCGGCATCTTCATAGATGTGTCCGGCGTCCTGCAACTTCTGCAGGTGCTTCTCATAAATGTCCCCCCGTTCGCTCTGGCTGTAGGGACCATACGGGCCTCCCATGTCGGGGCCTTCGTCCCAGTCAAGGCCCAGCCAGGTGAGGCCTTCGGTAATGGCGTCGCGGGCCTCGGGAGTGTTGCGTTTCTCGTCGGTATCCTCAATGCGAAGCACGAGCTTGCCTCCGAGTTTGCGGGCGAAGAGCCAGTTGAAAAGGGCGGTGCGGGCTCCGCCCACATGAAGGTACCCGGTGGGAGAAGGTGCGAAACGTGTGCGGATGTCCATGACCCGGTGTAAACCACCGCCCGCTCCGCCTCAAGCGCTCTCTCCTAATCCGGCGTAGTCGGTGCCAAAGGGAGGGCGTGTGGGCAAGGGCTCCCGGTGAGAAATATCCGCCATCGCCGCCGGATTAGAATATTTTGCTGCGCAAAATGGAGGGGAATGCGGTCCAGCATCCCATCATCGGCGGCCGGTATTCAAAGGGGGCTGTGCATATTGCGCTGGAATCCAGCAGCGGGGGACTTCACCCTGATCCCGATGGTTGAGAACATTGCTGCGGCTTCTCCCCGGGGCCGGAAGACAGGGCTTGGAATTCTAAAACTCACGGTCACGGCTGTTGCTTACTTCGGCGCGGCGCGCTTGGGACTGCTGCTGGCTCCGCCCGAACTTGCGATCAGCCTTATTTGGCTTCCGACGGGCATTGCAGTTGCCGTGCTCTACCGTTGGGGTCTTCGCTTCTGGCCTGCAATTTTGCTCGCTGCCGTCATCCTCCAGGAGATTTCGTTTGGAGTGAAATGGCCGCTGGCCGGGTGCATCGTGGCCGGGCAGACGCTCGGACCCGTTGTCACAACCTGGATGTTGCGGCATTTCGGTCTGCATTACGCTTTCAGCCGCCGGAGAGATATCGGAATTTTCTCCGCTTGCGCCCTTGCAGGAATGTTGATCCCGCCCACTTTCGGAGCGGTATCGCTTTTCGCAGCAGGAGTGATTGAGCCCGGTGCTTTCGGCTCCTCGTGGCTGAACTGGTGGCTTGGGGACTTCATGGGAGTTCTCGTGGCTGCCCCATTGTTTCTCTCTCTCGGACCGGAGGGATGGGGCAAAATTGCAGCACGCCGCAGGGAGTTCCTGGTGTGGGCTCTGGTATCGGTCACCGTGATGGCAGGGATCTTTTTTATGGAGGCAACTCCCGGTGTAAGAATCATCCCCCTGATTTTCGTGCCCCTGGTCCTGACTGTATGGGCCGCGCTCCGGTTCGATGCAACGGGCACCTCGTTCGGCGTGCTGCTTCTTGCCGTATTGGCCTCCTCGGGCACTGCCGCTGCCCGCGGGCCGTTCCTTCAGCCGGGCATTTATGAAGGGGTTTTTCTTCTTTGGGCCTATCTTGCCTTTGCGACCGTTCTAAGCCTCATGATCACGGCCATTGAAATCGGCAGGTCCCGTGTGGAACAAGGCCTGGTTGAGTCCAAGGAACAGCTCAGGCAGGCGAACGACCAACTTCAGGATGCCCTTTTAAGCGCCGACTGCGCCGCTACCGAGGCGATTGCAGCCAACGAGGCGAAGAGCGCCTTTCTCGCCAAGATGAGCCACGAAATACGCACTCCGATGAACGGCGTTATCGGGATGGCCGAGCTGCTTCTCCATTCACCACTCACCTCAGAGCAGCGGGAATACGCGCGTGTTGTTACCAGCAGTGGCGAGGCTCTCCTGCACCTCATCAACGAGATCCTTGATCTTTCTCGTATCGAGGCGGGAAAGCTCGTTCTTGAGGATCGGGATTTCAGTCCACGGGAAATCCTTGCGGAGACACACAGGTTATTGGCACCTCGGGCAGCACAAAAAAATATCTCCCTCACATTCGAAACCACTCCCGATGTTCCTCCATGGCTCCGGGGCGACGACGGGCGGTTCCGACAAATCCTCATCAACCTTGTGGATAACGCGATCAAATTCAGCCCCGCTGGTCTGGTCGAGGTGCGGTGCCGGATTGATAATGCCGGCCAGTCCGGAGTGGTCCTTCTCTGTGAAGTTCTCGATTCCGGCCCCGGGATCCTTCCGGAGAACATGAACGGGCTTTTCCAGCCATTTGCACAGTCAGGGGGTGAGGCTACGCGGAAGTGGGAAGGGTCCGGGCTCGGACTTTCCATCTCCAGGCAACTGGCGGAATTGATGGGGGGGCAAATAGGAGTTGAAAACAGAGCCGGTAACGGGGCGCGCTTCTGGTTCACGGCCCACTTCGTGGCGGGCATCGCGCCATCCCCCGTTGCGATTTTTCCTGTCGCAAGTCCAAAAGCGGTGGAGGCTCCCTCGAAGGTCGATCAACGACGGTTGCTTGTGGTCGAGGACAACCCCATTAACCAGCGCCTTGCGATCCTCCAACTCAAGCAACTCGGTTTTGAGGCGGATATCGCGACGAATGGCAGGGAGGCTCTGGCGGCGCTCTCGCGTCATCCTTATGCGCTCGTCCTGATGGACTGCCAAATGCCGGAGATGGACGGGTTTGAAACCGTCCGGGCACTGCGCTCCTCCGCAGCGCCTGTCCTCAACCCCAAAATCCCCGTGATTGCTATTACTGCAAATGCTCTCAAGGGCGACGCAGAAAAATGCCTGCTGGCCGGGATGAGCGATTACCTTCCCAAGCCGGTTCAGAAGTCGGAGCTCGCCCAGATGTTGAAGCGATGGTTGCCCCAGGCCGGGGCGTAATCTTCAGGCTTCGACCCGCCGGATGCACTTTTTGGATTGAAACCAGGGAGAGGTTGCGGGATGTCATAAATTATGAAACTGGCTTTTGCTGCTGTTGCTTCGTTCCTTGCCTGCACCTTTGCCCGGGCGGAACCTGCCCGGGAATACGTGCTTGTGAGCGGTGGGCCCTCCCTCATTGAGTGGGAGAAGTTCAAGGCAGATCCCCATGATCAGTGGTGGGGAAACTTCATCCGTGCCGCCCGTGTCCGTATCCAGGAGCTCCGGGAAAAGCACGGCCCGGATGCCCTCATCACATGGCTCGTTTATCGTCCCGGCTACGAACGCCGCGCTCAAAGGCAGGACCAAGCCGACCTCATCGGCAACATTCAAAGCGTGCGGGACAAATATAACGCCAACCTCGTCTGGTTCGACCGCACAGACCAGCTCATCAACTACCTCAACGCGGGCAGGGACCGCAGCCGCATTAAAATCGCCAACTTCGAATTTTACGGACACTCCAACCGCGCGTGTTTCATGTTTGATTACAGCAATGAGATCGACAGTGCTTCGAAAGTCTGGCTCCACGAAAACGAACTGGGGAAGGTTCGACGAGGTCTCTTTACGAAGGATGCCTTTGTCAAGAGCTGGGGCTGTCACACGGGGGAATCCATGAGCAAGAAATGGAAATCCGCCACCGGCAAGAGGATGATCGGGGCCATCGGCAAGACCGACTACGCTTACGGCCATCTCCGTGGCTGGGTTCCCGCTCTCAGCCGCGGGTCGCGTTGGGGCGGGTAGTCGCAATTTTTCTGCGCAGCCCCCGTCGCGAGACGGTGGCCTCCGCCATTCGGTCGCGACTCCCTCCACGCCCTCACGCGCGCTGGTGCATTTCTTCTTAAACCGCTCGTTAGGCATTCCACGGAGCTGCGCTGACTTGCCTTGTGCCTCTGGATTAGATACTGAAGACCAAATGAGCAGCCAGGAATACGCATTAGCCCTCGAAGAATATGCCCACTTCGGAATCGATGCCGAAGCGGCCCTCGGCGAGCTCGAAAAGCTTCCAGTCTCTGTGCACTGCTGGCAGGGCGACGATGTTGCCGGTTTCGAATCCGGCGAACAAGGTCTGGGGGGCGGGTTGGTCGCCACCGGCAACTACCCGGGCAAGGCCCGCAATTTTGCCGAGCTGACCTCCGACCTTGACGTGGTTAGCCGGTTGGTTCCGGGAGCCCTGCGCCTCAATCTCCACGCAATCTACCCGAGCGACAATACTGGCAATGCCGGCCGTGACGCCCTCAGCCCGGAGGCCTTCACTTCCTGGATCCAATGGGCCCGGGAAAAAGGGTGGGGGATGGATTTCAACCCTTCCTGCTTCGCTCACCCGCTGGCCGCCGACGGGTTTACGCTTTCTCATCGGGATCCCTCGGTGCGGGCATTCTGGATTGACCATTGCATCGCCAGCCGCCGGATCGGTGCCGC
>JBGSSC010000393.1:0-8206 GCA_041737265.1 Terrimicrobiaceae bacterium
GCAGCGCGGGCGTCCGCATCGGAGCAGGTCTCCTGATACTTGAAGCGTCCCGGGTGGGTTCGGGTTGCCAGCTCCACAGCCCGCCGCATACCCGGGTCCGCGGAGCCAAACATTATGATATTGAAGCCGCGATGGAGCAGCCGGTCCAAGCCTGTCTCAAGGATGGCAAAGTCCTCGCAGGCTTCCGTAAAGAACACAGCAGATGGGGAGTCAGACTCCCAGCGCCTGACTTCGGCGAAGGCCTTTCGGCTGACACTGCGGCCGGCGGGATGAACCGCTGAGTAGGCAACTGGAAGGGAAGTGTCGATGGAGGGATCCCATCCGTTGAGTATCGCAGGATCCGGGATTCCACGGATTTTTGCGGCTTGTTCGCGGAGCACGTTTTCAAGACCGCAGCCGTGCGAGGAGGTTTTGGCAGCAGCCGCAAAGAGTTCCCCCGGCACCACAATGGCATCGGCGAACAAAAGGCCCCCTTTGAGAAAGTTCATACTCCCATAGAATTCCAATCCGGCCGCAGAAAAGTAGGATCCGGGGAGATTTGTGAGCCAGAAGTCCGTGCTCCAAAAGTTGCCTTGAAAGTTAAGTCCATGCGGGCTGAGCACCGTCCGGATCGCATCGCCCGTGTCCCGAAGAAAAACCGGCACCAACGCGGCATGCCACCCGTGAACGTGGACGAGGTCGGGCGGGGTCTCCAACCGACGGGCCAGCTCGGCGACAGCTTTCGCAAAAAAGGTAAACCGGGCCGCGTTGTCCTGATAATCGCCGGATTCGTTGCCATAAAGGCCCGAGCGGTCGAAGAATTCGTCCCGCCTCGTAAAGTAGACACTTCCGCCCTCCTTCGCCTTGGTTTCCCAAATTTCGCAACTGTGGCGGGCCGCTCCCAATGGGATTTCAAATTTGATGCGGGTCTTTTTTGCACTGGAAGCCTCGCGGACCCGGCGGGAAAGAGGAGCCACGCAGTCCACCTCGTGTCCAAGACTCCGGAGAGCCGCTGCCAGTTGAGTGACATCACGTCCAATCGGCCCCTCGGCGAAGGGATCAATCTCGCTTGCCGCCATCAGAATTTTCATGCAGTCGTTTTGTTATCACCGCAGGGCCCGGCTGTCACCCGGGACTTCAGCCGGAATTCCATTCACTCACCGACCATGCAACCAGCGCTGCTCCCCCCGCAATGAAGGTCATCGTGACATGCGGCCCCGCCCACACCCCGATCGATGAGGTGCGGCGGATCACCAATGTTTCCACCGGCGAGCTCGGAAGCCTCCTCTGTTCGGCTTTGCGGGGAGTGGGCGCCGAGGTGACCTGCTTGCGGGCAGAGGGGTCCACCTACCCCGCACCGGCCGGAGTAACCAGCCAGCCATTCGGCACGAACCAATCCCTCGAACAGGTCCTCAGGCGGGAAGCCGGGCCATGCGATTATTTTTTCCATGCGGCCGCCCTCTGCGACTTTGAGGTCTCAGGCCCCCCGTCCGTGAAGAAAATTCCGAGTTCCACGGAACGCCTTGAGATTGTGTTGCGGCCCGCACCGAAGGTGCTTCCCCTTTTGCGAGGCCTTTTTCCGCAGGCCCGCATTGTGGGTTGGAAATATGAACTGGACGGAGGTCGCGACACCGCCATCGCCAGAGCGCTTACCCAGATCCGCGATTGTTCGACCGACGCCTGCGTCGTCAACGGGTCCGCCTATGGTCCCGGCTTCGGGTTTCTCCTCGGCGGATTTTCCCTCCGGCACTTCGAAAGCAAGGGGGCTCTCTGCAAGTTCCTGGCGGAGTGGTGCTCCGGAAAAACCTCCTCCGTTCCATAATTTTCCCTTGCTGGTGGGGGCTATTCTACCGTGTCTGCTCCGGCTCTGGGGTGCATCATTTTGCGCAGCAAAATTTTCTAATCCGGCGGCGCTGGCGGCCGTTTCTCATCGGGACCCGTTGCCAAAAAGCCCTCCTTTGGCACCGGCTCCCGCCGGATTAGGTGAACTTTTTCAAGAAGCCGGCTTGACGCGGCCCCCCTGGCCGGGCATAAATATTCCCACTCTCGCGGGTGTAACTCAGTTGGTAGAGTGCAACCTTGCCAAGGTTGATGTCGAGGGTTCGAGTCCCTTCACCCGCTCTCCTCTTTTGGGCTCTCCACCAAACAATGGGGATGAGTGTGGGCGGGAGCACTTGCGATTTTTGGAGATTCTTCTCGTGTTGTGGAACTCTGGTTTTTATACGCCCCGAATGTCTCTGAAGATTGATGGCCTGCGAAAGGCGCTCGAAGAAACGTATGATCCCGCTCTGGATTTTCTTGAAAAGCTGGTCGGAACAAACAGCCACACCGGAAACATCGAGGGGGTTCGCGCCAATGCCGCATTGATCGAACGCCAGTTCCTGCCCATGGGATTTCACGCCCGCAGGATTCCCTGCCGTTTGCCTGGAACCGCCGAGCACCTGGTCCTCGACTCGGGAGGAAGCGGCCCCGCAATTGCGTGCGTCTCCCACCTCGATACGGTTTTTTCTGCAGCGGAGGAACGCTCCCAAAACTTTTCCTGGAGGAGGGAGGGAACCCGGGTGTACGGCCCGGGCACCTATGATATCAAGGGGGGAACTGCTCTGCTCTGGATGATGATGTCCGCGCTTGAGCAAACCTGCCCCGAGGTCTTTCGATCGGTCCGATGGCTCCTGATTTGGAATGCGGCGGAGGAGAGACTGGCAGAAGATTTCTGCGATGTCTGCCTCTCGCAGCTTCCCCCGGCCACACTTGCCTGCCTGGTCTTTGAAGGAGACGAGCAAAGCCACGAGAACTATGCAATCCTGGGCCAGCGTAAGGGTACCGCAAAATTCCGGATTTCAGTCCAGGGGAGGGGGGCGCATGCGGGAAACAACCATGCTAAGGGGGCGAATGCGATTCGGGAGCTGGCTGGCCTGGTGGAACGCTTGGAATTGATGACTGATCCATCCGGAAATCTGAGCGTCAATATCGGTATCCTGCGGGGTGGAACCAGTGAAAACCGGGTGCCGCACGAGGCAGAAGCATTTCTGGAAATTCGATCTTACGAACTCAAGATCCTGGAGGAAGCAATGGCCCGTATTTTGTCCTTGCAGGGGGACGGGCGAGTGCGGGCCCTCAGCGATGGATTTCCCTGTCGCATATCAGTGGAGAGAACCTTGTTTGTGCCTCCCTGGGAGGGAGGGGACGAAACCGCCCGCCTGGCTTCCTTCTGGCAAGAGGCGTCCCGCGACACGGGCGATAAACTCAGCGTTGCGCGACGGGGAGGAATCAGTGATGCCAACAAGCTCTCCGCCTATTTCCCGGCTCTGGATGGACTGGGTCCCAGAGGAGGCAATTCGCATGCGTCGGAGTTCGCTCCTGACGGATCCAAAAGCCCGGAATTCGTTGATGTTTCATCCTTTGTTTTCAAGGCCCTTTTGAATGCAGTCGCCATCATCAAGTTCCTCGAATCGGGTGGAGATCTGAAAATCCTGACCGGCGGACGGCTCGACGGGGAATAGATGGTGATTCTCGGGTTGTCTTCCTCGTTCAGGCAAGGCGCGCAAATCCCTTGGAAGCTCCGCTGACCTGAATTTCAGCTGCCAGGCGATTTTGCCCGATAATCCTGGAGATCTCGTGAATCGACGTTTCGAGATTTTCAATCAGGGAGTCAAGATGCTGCTGCTGATGAGCAAGCATCACGTAATAGATTCTCGAAGTCAAAACCCCGCGTTCCTGCATTTTTCGTGAGAGAATCGCCTGCGCATGTGCACCGTTTCCCCCGAGATTGAATGTAAGTGTCGGACATGCGGGCATTCCTCCCACCCCCAGTTTGAATGTTGGATACTTTTCCGCAATGCGGCGCATCTCGTTCCACTTTTTCAAGAACCGCCAGGACCGCAGCGGGACCAACCCCATCGGTCCAATAGCTGGAGGAAATAAAGCTCGCCTCTGTCGCGTCCATCACTTCTTCACGGCCGATAATCGCACCAAACGGAAAACCGTTGCTCATGGCCTTCGCGTGGACCACGATGTTCCTCCACCCCCATGGGAGGGCTTGGCGATGTTGACGCAGCGGTCATAGCAGCAAAGACCGCTTTCACAGGCTGGTCCGGCACGCCTGCTCCAAAACGCGCGGCGATCCTTTTCAAATATCGCGAACTGCTAGAGCTCAACTTTATGGGACTGGCACACATCATCACCCGGGAGAATGGAAAGACACTTGATGATGCCAAGGGCGACATGCGACACGGCATCGAGGTGGTTGAATTTTCCTGTGGAATTTCCCATCCAGGAATCAGTGCTATAAGTTTCGTCGGATCATCCCATGTCGCCAAGCATGTTTATACATTGGGCACGTCCTGCAGGAAGTGGGTTCAGGCAGCAGGAGGCGCAAAAAATGTCCTCTTGATCATGCCCGATGCTGAAGAAGAGTCGAAACTGCGTGCTGTATTGGGCTCAGCCTATGGGTGTGCGGGCCAACGGTGTATAGCGGGATCCATCTTGGTGGCAATTGGGGTCAAAAGCGCCAGTCAATGGCGGGATTGATTATCTCATGCTTTGAGCAAACTGAAGCTCGCTGATACGAGCGGAAATCCAGACGCAGACATGGGTCCTGTCATTGATTGTTCAGCTCAGGCTCGCATCAGAATGTCCCTTGACAACGTTGCTGCGCACGGGGCGGAAATTGCATTCAGCGGCGAGGGACAAGAGCCGGCAGAAGGATTTTTTGTGGGCCCGGTGCTGCTGGATCGAGTCACGACATCCATGGTGCTCTTTGAGGAAGAGATTTTTGGCCCGGTACTTTCCCTGGTTCGCCCCAGGAATCTCGATGAGGCCGTTGCGATGATGAATCGGTTGCCCTATGGAAACGGGGCGACGATCTTCACCTCCAGCGGATCAGCAGCCTGTCAGTTCGTCCGGGAAATTCAATGTGGGATGATCGGCGTGAACATCGGTGTTCCGACACCAATGGCATTGTTTCCTTTTCCGGGTGGAATGATTCCTTTTACGGTGATCTCCATGTTCAGGGTATGGAGGGCATCTATTTCTATACTCGTCAGAAAATGGTGCTATCCCGATGGGAAAAGGGTTATGTTCGTCAACAAGGCTGGTAAATTATGAGCAAGCACTATCTCCGCATGCCGGTAGGATTTGGCCCGTTTCCAGGGCCAAGGCAGCTCCCTGATTCCCGGCAGCGGGATCCAGTAAACAGTCCGCATCGCACGGTGGCCTCTGTCACCTGCGAAACCGAACCTTCGGCTATTACTCCCTTACTTCCTCCGGGCTTTTCCCTTATCGATCCAAGTTTTACCGTTGAGGTGCAACACCTTGAAAAAATTGATTGGCTCGCAGGACGCAGTTACTCCACCTTAGGCGTTAAATTTCCTGTCCAATTCGAGGGTTCAGTCGATTGTGTGAAAGGGGACTTTCTAGCCGTTCTATGGGAAAATCTCGCCGACCCCATCATAAGCGGGCGCGAGGAGCTTGGATACGCAAAGCTTTGGTGCGCGATTGATGAGACTATCAGAATTGCAGATCGACGAAGGTTCGTCGCGCATTGGCTGGGGCACCAATTCTTCACAATGGAGCTTCACAATCTCCAAACGGCCACAGGGCTTCCAGCTCTCAGAAAGCCGATGCCCCACTATAAATACATTCCCAAGACCGGATTGCCCGGTCAGGCCGATATGGCATGCGCGACGATGACTCCTGCAGACAACCCTCACTTGACCATTGACAGCCGCTTGATTGGGGAAGGCGAAATCAAATTTATTAATTCAACGTGGGAGGAACTGCCCACCCTGTTTCATATTGTGAACCCTCTGTCGGAGCTTCCCATCCTCCGCGTCAAATCCGCCACCCTGACATTCTCGCATGGCGGAAAAGATTTGGCGGATCAAAGATATCTTCATTGAGAAAATTCAATTCATCGCACCGATCGGAATAGTCTTCTTCGTTGAATATGCGTCTACCTGCTGCCCAACAACTTACCGCCCTTGGTCTGGGGGAACAAACCGCGCAACGTCTTACTCAACAAATACGAGAAGACAACCTTCCCCCAAATAATGGAGAGGCCTGGCGGATTGTCTCCCGGCTGATCCATGGTCAACCCTTCAAGGTTCATCATCTATACTATCAGCAAATCTTTGCCGACTGGGATCGAAGTTCTGATCCGCCTCCCGCATGGATACCCTCTGAGCAGGATATTCAGGGGGCCAATGTCACTTTGCTCATGACAGAACTTGGACTGAACACTTATGAGAAATTGCACGAATGGTCGATCCGGAATCCTCAGTTATATTGGGAACATGTCATTACGAGTCTGGGTGTTCGCATGGTGGATTTGTCCACAATTATGGATGCTTCCAGGGGTGTGGAACAACCCATTTGGCTCAAAGGCGCGAAGCTCAACATCGTGGAAAGCTGCTTCCAGGCACCCGGCGATTCTCCTGCCATTATTTACGGCGGCAAGGGTTCTGGCTTAAAAACTGTAACGGTTGCCGAGTTGCATTCTCTCGCAAACAGAGTTTCCAATGGCCTCATTGCAAATGGACTTCAATTTGGGGACGCCATTGCCATTGACATGCCCATGACGGTTGAGGCCGTTGCGATCTACTTGGGGATCATACAGACCGGATGCGTTGTGATCTCGATCGCTGACAGTTTCGCTCCAAAAGAAATCGCCACACGGCTTCGTATTGGAAACGCCAAGGCGATCTTTACACAGGCCTGTATTGTTCGCGGGGAGAAAACGCTTCCGCTTTTCGAAAAAGTTCTTCAAGCAGATCCTCCCCGGGCGATTGTTATTCCAGTAGAAAAGGTCAAATCGCCTCCGCTGCGAAAGGATGACCTTTCCTGGCACGAGTTCCTATCATCAAATGACCAATTCGAGGCAGTTATTTGTTCTCCCGATCACTTCATTAATATTCTCTTTTCCTCGGGTACAACAGGTGAGCCAAAGGCCATACCGTGGACACATACCACGCCTATCAAATGTGCTGCAGATGCCCATTTTCATCAGGATGTCCATGCGGGAGATATTTTGGCCTGGCCGACCAATCTTGGGTGGATGATGGGGCCGTGGCTCATTTTGTCCGCTCTGATCAACCGTGCGACGATAGCGCTCTACTATGATGCTCCAAACGACAAAGACTTCGGCCTTTTCGTCCAGAATGCCGGCGTCACAATGCTCGGTGTGGTGCCCAGCATGGTAAAAACCTGGCGAGTGAATGATTGCATGTTCGGATTGGATTGGAGTGCTATCAAGGTTTTCAGCTCAACCGGTGAAGTTTCCAATGCCGACGACATGCTTTACTGTATGTCGATCGCGAATTATCGGCCCGTCATCGAATACTGTGGAGGAACAGAAATCGGTGGCGGCTATCTGACAGGCGTGATTGTGAAGGCCGCATCCCCGGCCACCTTCAATTCCCTGGCTCTAGGCATCAATGGAGTCATCCGAGATGAAAACGGGCATGCCTCTTCCAACGGAGAAATGTTTCTGGTCCCTCCCTCAATCGGCCTCTCATGCATCCTTTTGAATAAAGATCACCACTCCATCTATTTTGCAGATACTCCGGTCGGAAAAGATTTGCTTCGTCGTCACGGTGACCAGGTTGAGCTCCTTCCCGGCGGTTACTACCGCATCCATGGCCGGATGGACGACACAATGAATCTCGGTGGAATCAAGGTCGGCAATGCCGAAATCGAAAGAGTAATTCTTTCCTTACCCGGCGTCCTGGAGACAGCAGCCATTGCGGTTTCCCAGAAAGACGGAGGGCCAAACCAACTCGTGATTTATATAGTCAGCAATTTTCTGCAAAAATTCAGCAGAGAACTTCTGATTTCACTCATACAGGAATTAATCAAAAATGAGTTGAATCCCTTTTTCCGGGTTCATGATGTTGTATTAGTGGGAGAGCTTCCAAGGACCGCATCCAACAAAGTGATGCGTAGAACCTTAAGAAATCAGTATTTTCAAGCATGAGTTCTGAAAGCAACCACTCTGTATTTTGAGGATAAATTTGACGGACCCGAGTACTTTGACAACTCGCCACTTTTGATCCGTCCTGGCGTTCTCTCCTGCGGTGTTTGGCATACTAACACGACCGGAACGGGCGAGGCCATTACGACAACTCAGCAGTCCGTGTCTCCCGGTCGCTCTCTGGCATTGGTGACGAAAGGGGGGGCGGATAACGGCGCCCAGGCAGTGGGCTTCTTTAGCGACGATTTCTCTATCCGC
>JBGSSC010000450.1:0-1709 GCA_041737265.1 Terrimicrobiaceae bacterium
AAACACAAATACCATGGCAGATACATCCACACTCGTTGATCAACTCAGCGGGCTCACAGTCCTCGAGATCGCAGATCTCGTCAAACAACTCGAAGAAAAATGGGGCGTCAGCGCCGCAGCTCCCGTGGCCGTGGCCGCAGGACCCGCAGGCGGTGGTTCCGCAGCCGCTCCCGTTGAAGAAAAAACATCCTTTGATGTGATTCTCACCGAAGCCGGCGGCAACAAAATCGCCGTCATTAAAGAAGTCCGTGCCTGCGTGCAAGGACTCGGCCTCGCCGAGGCCAAGGCTCTCGTCGAAAGTGCACCCAAACCTCTCAAGGAAGGTGTCACCAAAGAAGAAGCCGAGGAAATCAAGAAAAAGATCGAGGCCACAGGCGCCAAAGTCGAAATCAAATAATTTCCCTCCCGATACGGGACCCCGGAGCACCGTCGCCGCGCAAGCGGCGGCGGGCACCGTGGGAGCCGGGCGGCTTTTTAACCTCCGGCGTTAGTTCACCCTTCGAAACCCAGGTTCTTCACGTGGGTTTTTTTGTGCCCTCGATAGGTCGATCGGGCCATCCCTGGCACGATGCGAAATCGGTTTGCGGCGGAGCCGCCTTTAAGTGCCGCTTCGCGGAACGACCTTGCCATCGCGCCGGGACGTCGCGATCCACCATGGCCCCGATGTAGTGTCACATCCGATTGCAAATTGCATGTATTTTGCAACCATCCCAAGCTCGGGAACCTTCAGTCCGTCTTGGATTTCTCAAGAGACAAGTGGGCGGGCAAGGGACTGCCCAGCCCTACCACCACATGGCGCTTCGCGCTTGCGTCAGCCCCCTTTTGATATGGGTAGGGCGCGTCAGTCCCTTGACCGCCCACTTTTGGCTCCCCATTCGATCACTGGCTCTCAACAAACCAACCTTATCCACTTTTAAGCACACCTTGCCCCCTTTGACCACTCGGACTTCCCTGAAGATCCATTAACGAAATGATTCAACTTCTCCCTCGTTCTCTCAGAAGGCCGAGGCATCCAAGAATGCAAACCAAGAAAAACGGAACGCTGAGATACCAGAACTTGAGACAAAGGCCACCAAAGGCAAGACCGCCGATCCAGAGCCCCGAAAGAAGCCTGTCTGTTCCCTCAGGAGCGGGTCCGTCGAGCGCGAACCCTGACCAGAACCACCCGCCAAAGCCTGCTATCAACACCACGGGCGTGAGGATCGAAATGATCGGCAACAACAACCAGATCCAATCCGGTGACCGGCGGGCTTTCATGGGTTTGTCATTGGCTGCAGCGCTTAAGCCATGTCATGGAAATGTCCGCAAAACCTCCTTTCCGCCAAGTCGAGTGCGTATCGTACAATTGGTGGCGGTTGAGGCAAAGCTGAACCGACTCAATAGCGAAGCATCGCCACCATCCGGAAATGTCAAGCGCAGCTCCGACAGCGACTTTGGATATGCCTGTCCGCTGGGAATAGCAGATAACTGCTCGCAAATCTCAGAGGTGAGTGCCTCATGTGCCGAATGGTCGGCGGCTTTCTCCGCCGCTCGCCAGGTAATCGCCGCAGGAATGCCGATACAAATCAAGAGCAAGAGTGAGCCAAACCAAACCTTGGACTTCTCGAAGTGCGCGCTCATTGGCGTCCGGCGTCAGCGGTCCCGGACCGTCGGCGCGACGGGTGCCGGGAGCGAAGCGACCAAGCACCTGGCGTGACGACGGGTAGGGG
>JBGSSC010000458.1:0-3967 GCA_041737265.1 Terrimicrobiaceae bacterium
CGTCCTGATTTTCATGCTTGTCGTTGGACATTTTTCTGGAGAGGTCCGCAAGTAACACAGTTTTGCCACCGTGAGCAAAGGGAAAGCGCGTTTGGACTGGTCAACGGTGGCCGCCGGGATACAATGGTTTCGACCTAGAAACCGGCTCACCTCTCTTTATGTCAACAGCAATGGTTATCGGAATCGGCGGAGTTGGTTCCGTCATCGGCCAGAAACTCCACGAATTCGATTGCTTTGAAAAAATCGTATTGGCCGACATGGATACGGTCTTTGCGGAGCAATTGGCGGCCCGGACTCCCAAGAACCGCTTTGTCGTTGTTCAGGCCAATGCCATGGAAACCGACAAGCTCGCGGCGTTGATGACCGGACACGGCGTCTCCGTGACATGCAACGCCTGCACCTGCCAGACCAACCACTCGGTGCTCGAAGCCTGCCTTCGTGCCGGCTCCCACTACATCGACATGGCGGCGGATATTTACTCCGCTCCCGGTGTCAAAAAAGCCGGTAAAAATTCCTTTGAGGCCGAAATCGAAAAATTCAACGATGCCTATCTCGATCGCGGACTGGCAGCGATTCTTTGCATGGGCATGGACCCGGGAGCCGTCAATGTCTTCGCTCGTTGGGCGATGGACCGGCTGGACACGGCCTCGAGTATCCGGGTTCTCGATGCGGACAACGCCGAGGTGCGCGGTTACCGTTTTGCGGTGCTCTTTTCTCCCGAAACCTTCTTTGAGGAACTGGGAGCAGCCCCCTACTTTGTAAAGGACGGGCGGGTGGTCAGTGGAAAGCCCCTGGAAGCGGAGATCGAGTGGGTGCGCTTCCCGGAGCCAATCGGCCTTCAGAAAACCTACGCTGTCGCCCACGAGGAGGGCGTCAGCCTCGGGATTTACCCCCCCTTTGTTGAAAAGGGCGTGCGTTACTCGGTCTTCAAGTACAGCCTTTCGGAGAAAGTCGTTAACATTTCCAAATCCCTCCAGTTGCTCAATCTGGACACCTGGAAAAAAGTGAAAGTGGACGGCGTTGAGGTTTCGCCCGTGCGTGTCGCAAGCGCCCACCTGCCGAAGCCTGCGCAACTGGGTGCCACCGTCGAAGGCTATTCGTGTGTGGGCACGGAAGTCCGCGGCACCAAAGACCGGAAAAGGGTCGAATATTTTGTTTATTCCATGGACAGCCACCGGGACACCTACGAGCGCTACGGATATTCTCTCACCCTCGTGCAGACAGGAATCCCGCCCGCTCTAACAGCAAAACTCCTCGCCACGGGCAAAATCTCCGAGCGGGGAGTCATGATGCCCGAGGCACTGGACCCCTCGGAGTTGATGGCGCACTTCACCCGTGAGGGGCTTCCCATTTTTGTGGAAAAGCGTGAGGTCGAGCGGATCTGACACTGCCCCCACCGCCCATGAGCACACTGAAACAGACAGTCATCAATCCGTGGAATCAACAGCCGGTCGGAGAGGTTGAGGTCTCGGGTGCCCCACAGATCGCAAAGGCGATGAAAGCAGCCGTTGCGGCTTTTAGCACCGTCCGCCACCAGCCGGCATGGGAGAGAGCGGGTGTTCTCAACCGGGTTGCCGACTTGCTGGTGCAACGGCGAAATGCTTTTGCCTCGACGATTGTTGCCGAGGCCGGGAAGCCGGTTGCTTTTGCCGAAGCGGAGGTCGACCGGGCGGCGTCGACATTCCGTTTGGCTGCAGCGCTCTCAACCTGCGACAACGGCCACGGACTCACGATGGACGCTGTGCCCCAGGGCATCGCCCACCGGGGCTTTGTGGGGAGGTTTCCGCTGGGCGTTATTCTCGGAATCTCCCCGTTCAATTTTCCGCTGAATTTGGTCGCGCACAAGGTCGCTCCCTGCATTGCGACAGGCAATGTCATGCTTTTGAAGCCGGCGATGAAAACCCCTCTCACCGCACTCCTGCTCGCAAGGGTCCTTGAGCATGCGGGTGTTCCCGAAGGTCAGATCACAGTGCTTTGCTTCGGACACGAACACGTCGGCACCTTGCTGACAGACGACCGGGTGCGGATGCTGAGCTTCACCGGCGGAGTCGAAGTCGGCTGGAACCTGAAGACCCTGGCGAAGAAGCAGAAGGTCGCACTGGAACTCGGCGGAAATGCAGCGGTCATCGTGGAGCCCGAGTCGGACTGGCAGGCCGCGATCCCGAAAATTGCGACCGCGGCTTTCGGCTATGCGGGACAATCGTGCATCAGCGTCCAGCGGATTTTAGTCCACAGTTCAATCCTTTCGGAATTCCGGGAAAGTTTCATCTCGCACGTGGATGCAAAGATCCCGGTTGGCGACCCCTCTGACCGCACCACCGTGGTCGGCCCGATGATCTCGGCGGAAGCCAGAGACAAAGTTGTGGCCTGGATCCGCGATGCCGAATCGGCAGGAGGAATTTTGCTGAGACCATTGCACACCGGGGGAGCCTCCATGCTCGGCCCGGCCGTGATCGGGGATGCCCCTGCAGAGTCGGCTGTTTCGTGCGAGGAAGTCTTCGCTCCCGTGGCCACTCTTGGGGGCTACAACGACTTCGAGGATGCCATCCATCGTGTCAACAGCTCCCGCTTCGGATTGCAGGCAGGCGTCTTCACGCCGGATATCAACAAGGCCCTCCATGCCTACGAGAACCTCGAAGTCGGAGGAGTAATGATCAACGAGGTCCCGACATTCCGCACGGAGAACATGCCCTATGGCGGGGTGAAAGACAGCGGCTTCGGCCGCGAGGGCGTGCGCTACGCAATGGAAGAAATGACCGATCTCCGCAGTCTGGTGATCGCGGCACGATGAAAATTTATACAAAGACCGGAGATGATGGAACGACCGGTTTGCTCGGCGGGGGGCGCGTAGCAAAAAGCAATGCCCGCATCGCGGCCAACGGCTCGATCGACGAACTCAATTGCCATCTCGGCAATGCTGCGGCCCTCGCCCCCACTGCCGGGGTGGCGGCTGCAATCCTCTCCCTGCAACAACTTCTTTTCGAACTCGGAGCCGATATCTCCGGTCCCGGCAACCGGATCACACCGGATGACATCCGGAAAATCGAAGAGGAGATTGACGCAGCGACGGAACAGTTGCCTCCACTCACGGCATTCATCCTCCCCGGTGGCAACCCGGTGGCCGCCCAGTTGCATCTGGCCAGATCGGTTTGCCGCCGTGCCGAACGGGATGCTTGTCGGCTCGCGGAGCAAACCGCGGTGAACTCCCTCGCACTCGCGCTGCTCAACCGCCTCTCCGATTACCTCTTCGTGGTCGCACGCCTGGAGAATCACCTCACCGGAACGCAGGAAACGCGCTGGCTTCCCTGATCCGGCGGCCGCGGCACCCGTTTTCCCGCCGGGTCTCCTTGCCCGAACTTCCACCGTTGCCGCCGGCTCGCGCCGGATCAGGCCAGCACTTTGGCGAGGACGCGGGCGGCCTTTTTTGTGTCGGCAACACGGAGGATGAGAAGACCTCTGCGGGCGCTGGGCATCGATGCGAGGTAGGCGTACTCGATGTTCACACGGTGCTCGGAAAGTGCATCGGCGATTCGTGCGAGACTGCCGGGACGGTTGTCGTTCTCGATCATGAGCACATCGCTTTCCACGACGAGCGTCCCCCGGCTTTCAAAAAGAGCAAGTGCCCGGCGGGTGTCACTGACAACCAGACGGACAACAGCATGGTCCGCCGTGTCGGAAATCGTCATCCCGTAGATGTTGATCCGTTCCTCTGCGAGCACATCGCAGACCTCGGCAAGGGTTCCGGGCTTGTTGGCAAGAAAAACGGAGAGTTGTTCAACAACGCGCATGGAGGGGGAGTCTGCGCGGATCCGGGCCCTGAGTCGATTACCTTTCTCCACCTTTGCTTCTCCATTTTGCGCAACATAACTTTCTAATCCGGCGGCGATGGAACTCCTTTCTCACCGGGTCCCCTTGCCCTCGCTCACGCCCTGGCCACGGCTCCCGCCGGGTTAGGAGTTACCGCCAC